>NZ_JACJPZ010000021.1:0-74746 GCF_014696335.1 Dolichospermum sp. FACHB-1250 | reverse complement strand
CACCATATTAAATCATTGACATCATCAGAAAATCCCCCTCCTCATCCTGTACATCCTTTCATCAGTTGACAGGGAACAGCCAACAAAATGCAAAAAAAACCGCGAAAAATTTGCTTTTTAGGTGTTGACAAAGGATTTTAAATATGTTATCCTAAGCTTGATAAGGAAGAACTATCTTAAATTTTAAAAGTAGGGTGTGTTAGCGACAGCGTAACGCACTATTTAAAATCATTGACATCATCAGAAAATCCCCATCTTCATCCTGTACATCCTTTCATCCTGGATATCCTGATTCTGACAAAATTGACAAAGGATTTAAAAAATGTTATCCTCATCAGCGATCGCTATATAATACAGCTTTTGTTTGAATGAAACGGGGACAACCGGCACAATATGATAGAGCGTTATTTTGGAGAAAATGGGCTATTATATTCGTAGGTTGGGTTAAGCGAAGCGCAACCCAACGCAATAACATTATAAAGATGTTGGGTTTCATTCCTCAACCCAACCTACAACTACTGACCTTGCCCCTGGTAACAGTTCCGCCATATCTACACCTACCATCACAAAAGGATTGACATAGTACCAATATTGATCCTATAATTGAGCTATCAACATTATGGCATTCTATCCATAATAATTTCTTATGACAAGCATTTATCCACCTTGACTGGGAACAGTGCTTAAGGTTTCTAAATTCGTGCATTGTTAATACCGAGTAAAATCACTTAGATTTTACTCAATTTACATTGACATGGATTTTATATACAAAAGGAAACCTGAAGATGACACAAATAAAAAAAATCCTTGCTGAACTCAAAAATAATCCTCAGAACGTAAACTTTACTGATTTAGTAAAGGTTTGCACTCATTATTTTGGAGAACCCAGACAGCAAGGGACAAGCCACTGTGTCTACAAGATGCCCTGGAGTGGAGATCCGCGAGTCAACATCCAAAGCGACAAAGGAAAGGTAAAGCCCTATCAAGTTAGACAAGTTTTGGATGCGATAGAAAAATTAGCACCAATTGAAGAAACTGAGGAATCAGAAAATGGTTAATCACAACCACTATACATATAGAGTTACTTGGTCACAAGAGGATCAAGAATTTGTGGGTTTGTGTGCTGAATTTCCTAGCCTGTCTTATCTTCATGAAGATAATCTTACTGCTCTCAAAGGTATTACAGAGCTAGTGAAAGATATACTAACTGATATGGAAACTACTGGGGAGATACCTCCAGAGCCACTAGCAGAGAAGCAATATAGTGGTAAATTTCAGCTACGCATCACTCCGGCACTACACCGCAAATTGGCTATAGAAGCCGCAGAAGAAAAAGTTAGTCTGAACCGATATATCAGTTATAAACTTGGTTGATTATTGATTAAATTTATTTCTGTGGAAGCTTAAAGCCTCCTTTTTTATCATTTTTAGAAAGTCTGGCTAATTGGTCTGATGTTTTATCAAAGAAGTGAGTGAGACTTTTCGGTTAACTGATACTTCTAATCAGGCTTGGGATTTGATTGATGCTATTATTTATAAATGGCATGAAAGTGCGATCGCAATCACCAGTCCTGGTCTAGCAGCAGCTTTTAATGATGAAACTAAAAAGGGAAAATTAAGTTAAAATTTATGTTTAAATAATGATAAGATTTGCAATTAAGCACAATTTAAGTTAAGATAATAACTAGAGTTTAAGTTAATAGTATGACTCACATAACATCAAAAAAAGTGGTAAGAAGAGGAAGAATTTTTCCTGAATTGACTATATCACCAGAAGAATTAGCCAGACGAGAAGCGGAAGATGAAATATTTTATCAGCGTTGTCGAGCAATTTTTGAGCGTGTCCGTCCTGAATATATTGAAAGTAACTATGGTTGGTATATTGCTATAGAACCAGATAGTGGTGAATACTTTCTTGATCAAGATAATATTCAAGCTCATAAAAAAGTCCTTGAGAAATACCCAAAGGCTAAGAATTATGTGTTTTGCTTAAATGAAACAGGAACGACTGGGAGAATATGATTCAGGGAAATTTTGGTAGTGAAGGGCAGCTATTTTTTGAGCTTGATTTGATTACTGCTGATGGGTTAAATCTACCTGTGGATGCGATGTTAAATACAGGATTTACCAAATTTATGGCAATTAATACTCAAGATTTGGATGGACTGGATTGGGTTTTTCTTGGTAATGAACCTATGCAAACAGCACAAGGTGAATCAAGGTTTAATATCTATTTAGGTAAGGTAATATGGGATGGTAAGGAATATGAAATTCCTGTTCATGTGGGGGATAATATTACAGAAGTTTTATTAGGTTCTGAATGGTTGAAATTTTTGCGTTTGGTGGTGGATTTTCCAGAGGATATTTTAACTTTGGGTTGAAGAGTTTTTTCTCATGCAAAGACGCAAAGGAAGAATACAAAAAATTTAACCCTCTGCAAAACCAGTAAACTATAAAGTTATGAAGCTATTTGATAAATTACAGGTTTATATCTTGCTTCGGGAATGGGTTTACCTGCTATTTCCGACATAAATAACAGCTAAATGGAAAATCAACATGAAAAAAATTTTCAACTTGACATAAAAGTAAGTTTGCAACAAAGAAACAATAAAGGATCATCAGTAATTAACCAACCATCTTTTTCTAAAGCTAACCTAACTGCATTGTGAAAAAAATCTTTCGCGGACATATAAAATTAAAGTGATGATGTTTAATTATGTTACTTCCCAGTCTTGTAATTGTATAAGTAAATCATGAGAATGCTTCTCTTTCAGGTTGTTCTAATTGTGGATGTCTAATAAATGTTTCATCTTGGATACAACCATAAAAATCACTCAATTTCATGGTTTGTTCTGTTGCTGTTTCTTCTTTTGGTACAGCTATTTCATAAATAACAATAATATCAAATTCAGTTCCTTCTTTAGCCTGTGGTAAATGAATTTTTAATAGTCCATCTTTACCAATGCGCGATCGCAGTCTTAAACTTTCCATTTTTAATTTTCCTTTCTCTAGTAATTTGCGATTTTTCGACATTACTTTATTTTATCATTTTTTTACCTTAAATTCTATCCTACTTTCATTATTCTTTATCTAGTGATAATTCTTAGGTTGGGTTAAGCTGCAACGAAAAACCAAAGGCTTCAACTAAAGTTTTAAACTAAGTAATTGCAAATTCTGTATATTGTCTGATATCGGCTGGTTGGAAGGCTAAAACTATTTGATTTTTAGGAATACCAGCGTTAACAAGTTCGTTGGCTATACCGTATTCTGTTCCGTCTCTTTGAATCCAGATTTTATCGTTGATTATGTCAATATGAACTAAGCAACCATGCACTCGTTGATTATTTTCCCAGCCTAATGTTAGTAGTAAGTAATGATTGGCGGTTTGGTCTATGATTAGTTGTCTTTCTAGTTCACCGTAAGCGTAGGGAAGTTGAGAATATTCGGTTAAGATTTTTTGAATGATTTGGCGATAATTATTTAAGGTATCCATTGCAGTATAATCTCTTGTTTGGAGTCGAAGACAAGTAAACAAAGGCGTTGATTTTCTAATAATATTTTACCAACTGGTTCTTGAAATAGTTCTGAGTAGGTTTCTTGACGAATAGCGAGATATAAGCGGCGTTCAGGTTCTAAGCGTGTGAGAATGTCGTAATATAAGATATATTGCCCTAAAGCGTTTTCTAAGTCGGTAACTGGAGAAGCACCTATAAAGCTTTTAATTTCGACTGCTATTTTCTGTCCAGTTTTTTCGGCTGCTATGAGTTTTTCTGCACCTAAGTCTATATATAAATCTCTTATACCCCATTTGAGAACGGATCTTTGGTGATTTGCCAATTATCTTTTTCTAGGGCATTTCTAACGGTATTATGGTAAATGTCTTTGGCTGGCATAGGGATAAATTTATACTACAATATATAGTATATTAATTTGGGTATTTACAAACAGCCCTGGCGATTAGAAAGATGCTTCCAGCACGCTACGCGAACGCGGCTATACAAACAAAGTCCACCTGCGTGGACTAAAAGCAAGATTTTTGAACCCGCGAAGGCGGGTTTTGTCTGTGTAGACGCGAATTATATTCGCCGGGTGTTTAAATATTAAAAAGGGGATAAGCAAAAAGCCTATCCCCAAAAAATCAAGTTATAAAAATTGAATAAAAAATCTAAACTGATGCAAAACCAGTAAACTGTCTCACATAAGGTGATCTAAAACCTAAAACAATATCTGATTTCGGCACACCTAACTCTACCAACTCATTAGCTACTCCTTCCTCTGTAAAATCACACTGTATCCAGATTTTTCCATCCTTAATATCAACATGAATAACCGAACCATAAGTCCGTTTTTCACCTTCCCAACCTAGATGAATTACTAAATAGTGTTTTTTTTGATCATCAAATATTAATTGTATTTCCGTTCCTTTAGCTAAATGACTTTCTGTATGTCTTGCTAATACTGTTTGTACTAATTCAGGGTAATTTATTCCTTCCATAAAACAATCTCCTCCTTCCTAGTTTCAAATATCAATAATTTTAATTTATATTCAGCAATTATTTCTTGAATCACAGGTATCAGAAAAAAAGCTGTATAGATTTCATAACTAATTGCTAAATATAAAATACGATCAGGTGCTTCTCTTCCTAAAATATAACGGTAATTAAGTGTTTGTCCTAAAGCTGTATGAAATTCACTAATCGCTGATTTTCCCAAAAAAGATTTTATTTCAACTGCTATTTTTTCTCCTTCTTTTTCTGCTGCTAGAAGTCTTTCCGCTCCTAAATCAAGACGAAATTCTATAGTATCTACTATAAATCTTAAAGGATCGTCAGTAATTAACCAACCATCTTTTTCTAAAGCTAACCTAACTGCATTATGAAAAAAATCTTTTGCTGACATAAAAACAATGAATAAAAAATCTAAACTGATGCAAAACCAGTAAACTGTCTCACATAAGGTGATCTAAAACCTAAAACAATATCTGATTTCGGCACACCTAACTCAACTAATTGATGAGGAATTCCTTCTTCCGTAAAATCTCTTTCAATCCAAATTTTTCCATCTTTAATACTAATATGAATGGGAAACCAATAAATTCTTTTTTCATCTTTCCATCCTGTAACCAATAATAAATAAACATCCCTTTCGGTATCAAAAACAAGTTCGATATTTTCTGAATCTTCTACACATTCTTCCTGTGCATACTTTTGAATGAAATTTTTAACTATTTCTCGATAATTTAATGTTTCCATAAGACTATAAAGTTATGAAGCTATTTGATAAATTACAGGTTTATATCTTGCTTGGTGGAATGGGTTTACCTTCTATTTCCGCAGCTTCTAACCAAGCAGTTTTAGCTTTGAGAACTTCTTGTAGTGCTTCTTCTTCAGTTAAACCAAATCCTGAACAATATTTTAAATCAGGAATATCAGCAATATAACCTTCATCTTCTTGACTGTAGAAAATATTAATGTGATAGTGTTTCATTATTCATTCTCCATAGTTAAGGAATATTTTTCAATCAAAATCAAAAATTGCCGAATTTGATAAGGAATAGCTTTACCATTGCGATTTTGTAAGTTAATAAGTTATGGGATAGTTGGATGTGTAAAAATGTGATGACTACCGTTGATACTTGATAGGGAAAAACCAAAGGCTTCAACTAATGTCACTAAATCATCAAATTGAAGATTTTTAGAGCCAGAAAGGACTTTCTCTAGTAACTTACGCTTTTTTGACATTACCTTATTTTATCATTGTTTCACATCAAATTTTATCCTATCATCATTATTCTTTACTTAGTAATAATTCGTAGGTTGGGTTAAGCTGCATCGCAACCCAACGCAATAAGATTATAAAGATGTTGGGTTTCCTCAACCCAACCTACATACTCAGTTCTGTATCATAAGCCTAATTCTTTCCATTCTTTAATCAAAACATTCTCAACACCACTGTATGAAGCTATAAGTAAAAAATTATTCTTGAAATCTATTCTATCTTTAAAAAAAGAACTATACTCTTCTTTACTACAATCTACTATATGAACAAATCCACTAATATCAACTCTAACAGCAGGAAATAGATTTTGTTTCTCTCTCAAATGAAGCATTCTTTCACGTATCCATATCCAATCTATATTTTTATAGTCAGAAAGATTAGTAGAAAATTGATCATCATGAGTCAGTGGAAGAATAAGCCTATCTAGCAAATTTATTAATTTATTATGATAAAGTCCCAAGTGTTTATTTCTGGGAACATTATCAATTAAAATAAATATTTCTTCTAAGTTGGTTTGATGAATATCATCTTCCAGATAATCTTTAGCTAAATCATTAATTATATCTCTAATTTCCTCATCTGGTAAATATAAATGTTCTGGAGATGAACAAGCGTATGCTATATTTTTAAGCAAATAAATTGAGGTATTGCAAACATTTTCTTCTAAATCGTTCCTGAGTTCATCAGACAGCACACAATCAAAATAAGAATCTAATAGCGGATGACATCGTAAACCTAACTCAAAGCAAATATTATGTATTTGATTTTCTTCCGTCAAGAAATCATTATAGATCCAATCTATAAAAGATTGAATACTGGACAAAGCATCTTCAAAATTTTCTGTTGTTGTAATCTTGATTACTGGAGGAGGAATGGTAAGACTCTTTGATTTTCCATATCTTATTGACACTTCCAATAAAGTTGCCTGAACATCTAACATATACCAAGTGATAGAAGCAGGTAAATTTTTAAGCTTTCCATCTTGATTATGAATAGCTGTGTTATAGAGTGTTGATAGTGTAGCTAGAGAAACACCAAGATCAAATAGGATTTTACAAGTGAAGCCTCTACTATCTAATTGATTAATACCTGAAATAGTATCTAAAATAGGTATTCCAATAAATGGATCTTCACAACTAATAATCCTGTTAGCTACTCCAGATAAAATATTTTGTTTGACTCCAGGATGAGAAATAAATTCTCTAACAAAATCGCCTAAAGTCCCCCAAAGTTCGATATGTAACGGTAACGCACGATGACGCATTGTTAGTAATGCCGAATTAATTTCGTAAGGTTTTTCTCTTTCAAGATCCCAATAGGATAAGCCCTCTATATTAACTCTATAATACTGCTTCAAGTATGTAATACCTGTTTTCCAAATATTATCACTGGATAAGTAAGCAGAGGTAAGGTTTTCTGAATTTTCAATTAAATACTCACCTATGGGACTTTGAGAAGCATCAATTATTCCTTTATTTTGTGCAAATGGAAGAAATACATAGGGATTGATGAAACCTACAGTCAGATGAAATTTAGCAGCACCACCAACATTTTCGCATCCATCCCAGCAATCATGCCAAACAAGTACAAAACCATGTGAATTATTTCTGTCCCCTTCCCTAGCGATTAGTCGGGCTGCATTTAAAACAACAAGTTCTGTATCTTGTAAAATATCTTCATTACTTTGCTGATACAGAATAATTTGAAAAGTCGATATAGCGTTTCGGGGAAAAGTTATGTTCCCTGTAGCAGTCCATGTAGAAGGTATATGTATTTTTAGTTTTAAGTCTTGTTCATCGAAGTCTATTTTCAAGCAAAGAATTTGCTTCGATTCCCAAGTGATTAAACCTGAAACGGAATGATCTAGAAGAGCAGGATATTCAGTAGATATAATGCAAAAATTGATTTCATAATTTGACAAAAATGGTAATGTATTTTTCAATTCTGACTCATAGGCAATTATTTCTGTAATTGTTTCTCTCGTTGTTTGCTTACTTCTTTTTATTTCAATAATTATTAATTTACATTGTTCCTCATTAAAAAGTATTAAGTCGGGTTTTAAACATTGTGATTTATCGAGGGAAATGTTTTTAGGATCAGTTGTTATAATACGACTGTTTTCCAAAAATTCTAGTACATTTCTAGCAGCAATTATTGCTTTTTTAGTTGATAAATAATCAATCAAAAATGATGGTAAAGAATCAGGATCGTAGTAAGATTGATAACGGTATTCTAGTGAATTTATATCTTCATCTTCTATAAGTTCAAAAAATTTATTTTCTTGAATCGCAGTTTCTATAATTTTCTGAATTTCAATTTCTTTCATAAATTTATTACCTAATCATTTTTGAAATTGTCCTAATTCAATCAATCTTTTTTGGTGCGTTACGCTTTGCTAACACACCCTACTATCTGAATCAGGATTTCCAGGATTTAAGGATGTACAGGATGTAGAAAAAACTAATCTTTAAAATCCGAAATATTCCCAGATAAATATTCATACAAAATCCTGTAAATCCTCTAATCCTGAGCATCCTGATTCAGACAAAAAATATTTGTAATCTAAACAAACCAATTCTCATTATATCTTCTCTCTGCCCTCTCTGCGTCTCTGTGGTTCATTAAAAAAAAGGGATAAGCAAAACGCCTATCCCCAAAAAATCAACTAAATGACTTACGTTCCAGAAGTCCAAGAATTGATATAGTCAATTTGCTCGGCTGTCAAACTATCAATGAAAATGCCCATAGCTTGCAACTTCAAACGAGCAATTTCTTCATCTACTTCTCTAGGAATAGAATGCAAACCAGCAGCTAAACTACCCTTATTCTTCACCAGGTATTCAACAGCTAATGCTTGGTTAGCAAAACTCATATCCATAACCGCGCTGGGGTGTCCTTCAGCCGCAGCCAAATTAATCAAACGACCTTGTCCGAGTACAACTACGGATTTACCATTTGTCAATTTATACTCTTCTGTGAAAGGACGAACATCCTTGATTTCCTTAGCATTAGCGGCTAAATATTTCAAATCAAGTTCTAAATCGAAGTGACCAGAGTTACAAACGATCGCACCGTCTTTCATGACATCGAAGTGTTCACCGCGAACGACGTGCTTGTTACCTGTGACAGTAATGAAGATATCACCGTGAGGCGCTGCTTCTGCCATTGGGAGGACGCGGAAACCGTCCATAACGGCTTCAATAGCCTTGATGTGGTCAATTTCGGTGACGATGACGTTTGCACCCATACCACGGGCGCGGAGGGCTGTACCCTTACCACACCAGCCATAACCGACAACAACAACAGTTTTACCAGCTAACAAAATATTTGTAGCGCGGATAATTCCATCTAAGGTAGATTGACCAGTACCATAGCGGTTATCAAAGAAGTGCTTGGTGTCTGCGTCGTTAACGTTGACTGCGGGGAATGTAAGAACGCCATCATTAAACATAGCCCGTAAACGGACAATACCAGTGGTGGTTTCTTCCGTTGTGCCAATCAAATCTGCGATTTGCTGTTGACGGTGTTGAACTAATTCTGCTACCACGTCGCTACCATCGTCAATAATGATGTTAGGGCGATGATCTAATGCGATCTGGACGTGGCGGTTATAAGTGGCGTTATCTTCGCCCTTTTGTGCAAATACAGGAATACCATGATCAGCTACAAGACTTGCAGCTACGTCATCTTGAGTTGATAAGGGGTTACTTGCAATTAATAGAGCATCAGCACCACCAGCTTTCAGAGCGATCGCTAAATGTGCTGTTTCTGTAGTAACGTGGGCGCAAGCAACTAAGCGTAAACCAGCAAAAGGCTTTTCAATAGCAAAGCGATCGCGGATTTGCTTCAATACGGGCATTTCTCGTCCAGCCCATTCAATACGTTGTCTTCCCAAGGGAGCGAGAGCGAGGTCTTTAACCTCGTGCTTTAAGGGAGCAGCTACAGTCATGAAAATTATCCTCTAAAAGATGATGATTCGGTCATTATTCCACACAGTCCCCCAGAGGGACTATGTTAGTATAGCCTCAAAATTTTATTTTTATTTTGGGTTTATTTTTATTTTGAGGTCTTTACGTACTGTACAAGGTTTTCTTATTCCTAGCCATATTTTCTGGTAATTAGTAACCAGCGAGGGAGAAAGTCTGGGAAACTAGCTTCACCTCTAGTATGAGCAATGTTAACGCCCTATCTGACTTTTGGCTTTTCAATCATTCTCTGGTATTGTAGCAACTGATTGGTAATGGGTTATGGATTATGGGTTATAGCCAGTTCCTATTTCCCCATTGACACAAGGAGGTGTTTTTATGATACTTCGATTTTTAGCGATCGCCGGGACAATGGCAATCACCATTGGCTCTGTCAACAAAGCTACAGCCCAGATTTCTCCTTTACCTTTGGTGTCAACTGCCAGTATTTTCATTCCTAGGGTAGATGAAAAAGAATATACTAAACGAGCAAACCCATTAATACTTGTTAATAAAAATAGTGATGGGTTGCAACACAATCCAAAAGAAGCAAATCAAGAACAACAAACTCGGTTTTTAGTGCAGCAAGGGGGAATTGCTGCCGTCAGCACACTAGCAATAATAGCAATCAGTTGGGGTATGGGACGTTGGCAAAAACGTTTAAGCAAGAATGAAAATAAATCTATTCCGCCCATTTCCACAGATACGCAACCAATAACCACACTATTAAATCAAAAACAACAGCAGCATCTTCAAGAAGTCAAAAAAAGACTATTTCAAATAGCACAAGCGGGGATTTGGGGCGGCGGTACTTTGATCATTTTAGGACTATTTCCCTACACCAAACCCTTACAAATTGGGATTCTCGCTATTGCTCAAATTCCCATCAAATTAACTATTGTCGCTGTGGGAACTTACGTAGCTATACGGTTTACCTATGCATTAATAGATCACTTTACCTCAACAATAGTTAGTGGTGGTGCTTTATTAACCCCAGAAACATCCGCACGGTTAGAACTGAGAATATCTACATTTTCCGGCGTGACTAAAAGTATCACCACCATAATCTGGGTAGGAGCAGGTAGCTTATTAGCACTGACATCTTTGGGTATAGACATTGTTCCGCTTTTAGCCGGTGCTGGTTTAGTTGGTGTAGCCCTATCCCTCGCTTCTCAAAACTTAATCAAAGACGCAATTAACGGCTTTTTGATTATTTTTGAAGACCAATACGCCCTTGGTGATATGATAAAAGTTGGTACCGTAGGCGGTTTAGTCGAAAAGTTGAATTTACGAATGACTCAAGTTCGGGATTCAGAAGGACGGTTAATTACCATTCCCAACAGTGAAGTCAAAATTGTCGCTAATCTTTCCAGTCGCTGGTCACAGGCTGATTTAACAATCCCGATTTCTTACCAGGATAATGTAGATGAAGCTCTGACATTAATTGAAGACGTGGGTTTAGAGATGAGTCAAGATCCCCAATGGCAAGATCAAATTCTGGAAAAGCCTGATGTTTTGGGAGTTGAACATTTTAGCGATCGCGGTATCATGATTAGAATCTTAATTAAAACCCAACCTCTCAAGCAATTGATTGTAGCCCGAGAATATCGTCGTCGCCTAAAAATCACTTTAGACGCAGCCGGAATTTACATTCCCGTACCGCAACAAGCAAATTGGGTAAATGAGGTATAATCACTAAATTCTCAAAACCGAGTTATCGTAATTTCACTTAAATCCCATTTGCGTTCATCTGCGGTTAAAAAACCCCGAAATCAGAACATTTTCAACGTTATTGACATACCTCCTCTTCTTTTCATGAGAGAGGATTCCTTAATCCTTCATGGGGTTGTGCTAACGTCTTTGCTGTTTTGTACTTGATTAAATTAAGTAGCCTTGCTTATCAGAGGCAATTTTTGATGATTCTCTTGCCAGATTAGTAAATTTGTACTATACTACAGGAATAGTCTTCAAACCTGGAAAGACTGATAGAAGAGGGATTTTAAGGACTACCCCTATGATCAAGTATTATATTCTCAGTCTTAACCCCACCGCCAAGCACGAATGGGACCGTTGTATTATCCGTGATCCTTTAACTGCAAAACGTCCAGATATAGCTCAAATAATTTCCGAGGCTGTAGGTGCAGATACAGGCAGTTATTTAGTCAGTGTAAATATTGAGGTTACAGTATTAGAAGAAGCATCAGCACCATCAGCAGTGTTATTTCCTGAAGTGTCTGTACCCACCCAACTAAGGGAAGCAGCATAGAAAGTGCAAAGTATTCGCTTTAGCAGATTTTATTGTAGGTTGGGTGGAAATAATGTTACCCAACACTAAATAATTGTTTGCTTAATTTCATGCTTAATTTCATGCTTAATTTCATGCTTAATTTCATGCTTAATTTCAAAAATCAAAAACAGCCCAAGCAGATTATATCCATAATAATAGCACAAAAATCAAAGGCTAATTATAAGTCTTGAAAGAACGTATTTACGTTCACTTATTGACAACATTCTCAAGATTATTGAGAATAAAGTGATTTATTCTCAATAAACATCAACTTAACGCAATTTTGAAAAAACAGTCATTTAAAAAACTTATATTTCCTCAGCAACAACCGCGTGTACCTGAAAAACCAGATATTTTCGGAATTAGGGTAATAGCAGGTTTATGAAATTATCCACCCTTCTCTGCGTTCATCTGCGTTTATCTGCGGTTAATGATTCTGAAAAACCTATGAGACATCTAGAAATAAAGATTGAGGAACGTCTCTACTGGATATAAATTCAAACTCCTGAATTATGGCAAGTGCATAAAAATAATTTTTAGCAATTCAGCACGAGTAAAGGGTTTAGTTAAATATCCAGAAGCACCGACAAGTCTCGCTTTGACCTGATCGATAATTCCTTTATTGCTAGTCACAAAAATGATAGGAATATGTTTAAACATGGAATTATTGCGGATAATTCGACATAGTTCATAACCATCAATTCCTGGCATATTCAAATCCAATAAAATCAGATCTGGCTTATGTCTAATAATTGACAGAACTGCTTTAACTGATTCATTAATAGTCACCAGAACAAAATGTTCATCTTCTAGATAGCGACTGATTTCCCTGAGAATTGTGGGACTATCATCCACAGAAATAATTTTGTAACTTTTGTGTGTAGTTCTCGAATTTGTATTCACTTTTTCCGGTAAAAAATCCTCTTGAGGTAACTCAGAAATATCTGGTGATATCTGTGAAATTGCTATATTTTCCTGGGAAATGATTGGAGTTTCTCTAGAAGGATATGTACTCGGTGCTACATTTGAAATAAATAATTTACCCTCAGCTAATTCTGTGCTATTGTCAGAAAGTAGTAATGAACGTCCACAGGTTTTTGGTAATTTATCAAATGGAGGATCTGGTTCATGTAAGACGATAGAACCTTTAACAATAAATGGGTATAAACTCAAAGCTAATTGCAATTCATCCTGATTCATAATAATCGCCAGATGACGCAAGCTAAAACCCTTCATCCAATGGGTGATATTTTCCGGTAATGGTGGTAGTCTTTTATCATAAAATTTGCTACTAACCAATAAATACGGACGCTGATAGGGAGAAGATATATACCTACCAAGAGCACGCCAATTTTGCAACTGATTTTGACATTCTTCCATGATAGAATAGACATCTAATTTACAAATTTTGTTGAGATTATTCAATGTTTCTGTTAATTCATAAGTGCCTGTTTCAATGAGGATAAATGATGCAATGACTTCTTTAACTAATTCTTGAATGAGTAATGCTGCTTGAGTAGGAAGAAGATATTGTTGAGTTACGAGCCAATTAATAGCTTCATATTCAGGAGGTTGCTTTGGTAAATTCTGGTAATCTTGATTTTCAAACAGCAAGCGCATTTGTACACGAACTTCATAATCTAGCAGAGGAATTTGCTGATGTTGACGACGTATGTGTCTCTCTAGCCTATCAAAAGGTTCTACCGAATGAGTAGCATAGATAATTTTCCCTTTATTGAGATATATCAACCAAGATACAGAGTTACTAAATGCTTGTAAACAGGTGCTTTCGTAACAATTAGTTAATTGTCTTAATAAACCCTGGGGAGATAGTTTGATAAACGTGCCAGTATTCTTCATATGTTCACATTTTTTTGCGGATACATCAACATACTATTGGAAAAGATTAAATATCAGGTGGGAATATGATATCACATTGAAAACTAGTCATTATCAGAGTTATTAAATCATGAATATCAATGATCAACATTTGATAAAAATGATCCAGGATGTAACATTTTTCGGAGTTTTTCATGACAGTTTTTAACAAGTTATCGGATTTTATCTTGATAAATCACATAGTAATACTAGTGACTATGCTGATATTTTATTGATAAATAGACCTGATCAAACTTCATATTAGATTCCTCCTATACCCGGATTAAAAATGATGAATTTACTTCTGTTAACAGAGACAAAATCCCACATAGAATCTTTAAAAATTTATGGAGGTAAATGTATATATTGATTATTACAGCAGATTCCAGGGAAGCAGACTAGAGAATCTAGGTAAAAAGCCAATTCTTGAGTCAATTTTACTCCTGATGCCAATTCTATGTGAGGTCGCGCTATGTTTTCCCCTTAGAATAGAATTATGGAGCTACACAAACAAATAAATTCCCTGATTTTAACTTTAGGCAAGATTAATTATGGTACTCGATAAAAGATAACACTAAATATCCCCATAAATTACCAGTAAGTAGTGGTGAGATTTGGAGAGTTATGGGATAAAAATTGCCTAAATCAATGTCTGGGCTGAAAAACTCAAATATATCCCTGAAAATACCATAATTTTAACCATACTAGCTACAGAAACTATATACTCTGAGTAAAAGGAAAATAAAGCCTTGGATTATAACATAACACAAAAAGTTATGATTGATACATTTAACCTTGATGAAGTTGTAGAATTTGCGGAAAATCCCGAACCACGTTGTCCATGCGTGCTATTGCTAGATACATCTGGCTCAATGCAAGGGGAACGAATCGAAGCATTAAATCAAGGTTTGCTGAGTTTAAAAGATGAACTGGTGAAAAATTCCCTAGCAGCTAGAAGAGTAGAGATAGCAATTATTACCTTTGATAGTAGTGTTAATATCGTCCAGGACTTTGTAACTGCCGAGCAATTTAACCCTCCCATTTTAACAGCTCAGGGCTTAACAATCATGGGTTCAGCAATTCATAAAGCATTAGATATTATTCAAGAGCGTAAATCCCAGTATCGGAATAACGGTATTGCTTACTACCGTCCTTGGGTATTGATGATTACCGACGGAGAACCCCAAGGGGAACTAGATCATGTTGTTGAACAAGCAGCCCAAAGACTGCAAGGAGATGAGTCCAATAAGCGTGTGGCCTTCTTTACAGTAGGCGTTGAAAATGCGAACATGAGCCGATTAAGTCAAATCGCTGTGCGGACTCCACTGAAGCTAAAAGGATTAAACTTTATTGAGATGTTTGTTTGGCTGTCTACGAGTATGTCAGCAGTATCTCATTCTCAAGTAGATGAACAGGTAGCACTACCACCCATTGGTTGGGGATCTGTTTAATTAAAATTACAGCTTGATGTTCAAACTGAACTAGCTGTGGGAAACAAATTATATGAAGATATCAAAACAGATTTCTCAATGGCGGATAGTAGCCGCCTCTGTCTGTGGAACTAGTCACGCCAAAAACCAGCAACTTTGTCAAGATGCCCACCATTGGCAGCTATTAGCAAACAATGTATTGGTAATAGCAGCAGCCGATGGCGCGGGTTCTGCTAAACTAGGAAAAGTGGGATCAATGATTGCTGTAGAAACAGCAATAGAACATCTTTCTCTCCAAGAGATGATCAGTGATACCCTGACTAATGATGATTTTTTGCGGAATTTGCTAACTAATGCCATGTTAGTAGCCCGCGAGTCCATAGAAGCGGAGGCAGAGGCGTGTAATCATCAACCTCATGATTTAGCAACTACCTTAATTCTGATGATTGCTACACCAGAGATTGTGGCTGTAGCCCAAATAGGAGATGGTTTAGCTGTAGCTAAGAATAGCATGGGGGATCTGATAGCATTAACCATACCCAACAATGGTGAGTACATTAATGAAACAACCTTCTTGACATCTCCCCATGGCTTAGAGACAGCACAAATCAAATTATGGCGAGAAGAGATCGTTAATGTTGGTGTTCTCACCGATGGACTACAAATGCTGGCATTGAATATGATTGTTGGTGATGGTGGTAGCGTCACCGCTATACCTCACAAACCCTTCTTTCTGCCTTTGTTCGAGTTTGTAGCCAATGCTGAAGATAAAATATTGGCAAAAGAGCAGTTACATCGCTTTTTACGCTCCGAGAGGATCACCCAGCGGACTGATGATGATTTGACTTTAGTTCTAGCTGCATTTAGCAGTTGTTAATTAACCCCACATAATTGTAATTTTTCCATGCAGGTACTACGTCGTTTCACCAACCCAGAAATTCTCAACCTCTCTGTCAGTGTGGGACATGGAGGTGAAGCTTGTATATATGCAGTGCCATCGGATGAACATTTGGTAGCTAAAATCTATCACAAACCAACCATCCGTCATGGCGAAAAACTCCAGGCCATGCTTGTTAATCCCCCAGTTAATCCTACAGCAAATTTAGGACATATTTCCATTGCCTGGCCACGGGAATTGTTAGAGGCGGCAGATGGTAGCGGTAGGGTGGTGGGCTTTATCATGCCACGAATTAGGGGAATGCGGCCAATTATGGATTTTTATAATCCAGGGACTCGCCGACAATATTGCCCATTATTCAATTATCAGTATTTAATGCGAACCGCCCGCAATCTAGCGGCCGCTTTTGCGGCTTTGCACGCCAGCCGATACTGCATTGGTGATGTGAATGAGTCAAATATCCTAGTTAGTGATACAGCTTTGGTGACATTGGTAGACACTGATTCCTTCCAAGTTCGAGAACCAGTACAGAATCTTGTCTATCGTTGTGCGGTGGGGAAGCCAGAATATACTCCCCCAGAATTACAGAATAAAACTTTTGCTGACTATGACCGGGAAAGTTATCATGATTTGTTTGGCTTGGGTGTATTGATATTCCAGTTGTTAATGGAAGGAACTCACCCATTTTCGGGGATATTTCAAGGTGGGATAGAACCTCCTCCCTATCAAGGGCGGATACTTGAGGGTCATTTTACCTATAGTCAAAAGAAACAAGTACCCTATCTGCCAACTCCTATTTCACCTCGTTGGGATCTGCTTCATCCCAGCCTACGGGATTTATTTGTGCGTTGTTTTGAAGATGGTCATAACAATCCACAGTTACGTCCTAATGCTCAAACCTGGTTGTCAGCATTAACGGCGGTGGAAGAGGGTTTAGTCACTTGTACTGCTAATCCCCAGCATCTCTATCATCATCATTTGCATAAATGTCCTTGGTGTGAACGGACTAACCAATTAGGTGGAAGAGATCCGTTTCCGTCACTAGCAGCCATTAGCTCTAAACAGCATCTCCAACCCCGGCGAAAATCTCAACGGCGCTATATTCCGACACCACGAATTACCTGGCCTGTTAGATCACATTATCGCGTTCATAGTTACCAGTCGGGATTTAGTCAGCAGTTTTATCATCCTCCCTCTTCTAAAAAGTTTAACTCCAAGGTTTACGGTATAATTTTTAGTGTTATGGGATTGGGGATTTTGGGCTATTTAGACCTAGTGATTAAATTTACTCGTCCCTTTGTTTCCCAAAATCCTTATATTCAACAAAGTTTGATGTCTCAAAAAGATAATCAAACTCCTGAACCGAAAGATCTCTCTTTTATGGATTACTATCAACTTGGTGACACTGCTTATCAACAGCAAGATTATAAACAAGCAGTTGCCAATTTTACGGAAGCTATCAAAAAAAATCCCCAATATGCCAAAGGGTATGTAAATTTGGGTAATGCTCGCTATAATTTAAATGATTATGAAGGTGCATTAGCCAACTATAATCAAGCTTTGAAGCTAAATGCTCAAGAAGTTAAAGCTTATGTAAATCGTGGGAATGCTTATTATATGTTGGCGGACTATAGTAGCGATCCCCATAAAGAATATAAACAAGCGATCGCGGATTTTACTACTGCTATTAACATAGATAAAAATGATGTTGAAGCTTATATCAGAAGGGGAATTGTCAGATTTGAAGTCACTAAATACATCAATAATTCTCTTCAAGAATACCAGAAATCAATTGCGGATTTTACCGAAGCAATTAAACTCAATTCATCCAAGGTAGAAGCTTACTTTCAACGGGGTCTAGTTCGTTATCAAATTGCTCAATATAGCAATAATTATGTAGCAGAATATAAACGAGCGATCGCTGATTTTACCGAAGCATTAAAAATTAATCCCCAACTGGCTAAAGTTTATCTGAAACGTGGTATGGCTTACTATGAATTAGCACAATATGGAGAAAATGGATCTGATAAAAATCAGATTCGAGCCGTTGCAGATTTAGAAAAAGCTGCAAAAGTCTCCCTGGAGAAAAATGATATGGATAATTATCAACAAGCCATCAGCAGCATTTGTATTATTGTAGCCAACAAATGTGACATATTACCTAAATCAACCCTAGTGGGGCAAAATAATTGATCAGTAGTCGTGCAAAATAAATTTCATATTCAGAAAAGGTGACAGGTGACAAACAAGAGATACAGAGATTTCTATTGTTTTCCCAAATGTGCAATTAATTTTGCCCAGGTACTTATATAGGACTCCTATCTGATTTTTGACCGTCGAGATTTTCACATCCCCGACTTCCTAGAGGAGTCGGGGATATTGTTGCCGAATCTGGGCATTACTTATACAAACGCGCATAATTGTATATATGAGATTTGTTGATAGCTGGCGTGGCCTAGCCCTGAAACTCTTGATTTATCAAGGTTTTCTGTTTCTTCAGCCAGTCGGGCATATATTCAAAAATCAAATAGGAGTCCCATATCAGTCATTTATTTATAAATATTTTACAGATAAAATATGTTAATTTACTTATTCTTTATCATTTTCTAGAAAATTACAGTTAAATTATATTTATCTACTTAAAAAGACAAAGGAAGAAATAATGATTCAACTTTCTTCATATCATAATGCATTCTCTTCATCTCAAATTTGTGAAATTAGAAACCACCAGCAAATCTTTGAGGCAATTATATGAAAGCAGTGATTTTAGCAGGAGGTTTGGGTACAAGGTTAAGTGAAGAAACCACTATCAGACCTAAGCCCATGGTGGAAGTTGGTGGTAAGCCAATTCTCTGGCATATCATGAAGATTTATTCTGCTCACGGTATTAACGATTTCATCATTTGTTGCGGCTATAAAGGGTACATTATTAAAGAATATTTTGCCAACTATTTCTTACATATGTCAGACGTGACATTTGATATGCGATTTAATCAAATGAATGTTCATTCTGGATATGCTGAACCTTGGCGCGTCACCTTAGTAAATACAGGTGATCATACAATGACAGGTGGACGTTTAAAACAAGTTCGTGAACATATTGGCAATGAAACCTTTTGTTTTACCTATGGTGATGGTGTAAGTAATATCAATATTACAGAATTAATTAAATTCCATCAAGAACAAAAGACATTAGCAACACTCAGCGCGGTGCAACCAGCAGGAAGATTTGGAGCAATTTCTCTAGGACAAGAACAAACTAAAATAACTAGTTTTAAAGAAAAACCTCAAGGTGATGGTGCTTGGATTAATGGGGGCTATTTTGTTCTTGAACCACAAGTAATTGATTTTATTGCTGATACCTCAACAGTGTGGGAGAAAGAACCATTAGAGAAGTTAGCTGATTTAGAACAATTATCTGCTTATAAACATGATGGTTTTTGGCAACCAATGGACACATTAAGAGATAAAAACTATCTAGAGGATCTCTGGAAAAGTGGTAAAGCTCCTTGGCAAGTTTGGTAATAGTAATTTGAGATTTTAGATATTGGATTAGGGAAAGATTACTAATGTATGATTTTGCGATTATTGGTGGGGGAATAGTTGGACTTTCCACCGCAATGGCTTTAGGAGAGCGTTATCCAAATGCCCAAATATTAGTAGTAGAAAAAGAGAGTCAATGGGCATTTCATCAAACTGGTAATAATAGCGGTGTAATTCATTCTGGTATTTACTATAAACCGGGAAGTTTTAAGGCTAAGTTTTCCCGTGAAGGTAGCCGTTCCATGGTAGAATTTTGCCAGAAATATGATATTGATCATGAAGTTTGTGGTAAAGTGATTGTGGCTAGTAATCAACAAGAATTACCCCGCTTAGAAAATCTCTACAAACGCGGTTTAGAAAACGGTATTCCTGTTAAAAGAATTAGTCCAGAAGAAGTCAAGGAAATTGAACCTCACGTTAGTTGTGTTGGTGGAGTTCAAGTATTTAGTACAGGAATTGTTAACTACAAAAAAGTTTGTTTAAAATATGCGGAATTAATTCGTAATCAAGGAGGAGATTTACGCCTTAATACCCAAGTTTTAAAAATTGTCACTAGGGGAAAAAATCAGGTATTAGAAACTAATAATGGCAGTTTTGAAACTCGATTTATAATTAATTGTGCCGGATTACATAGCGATCGCATGGCAAAATTAGGTAAGGCTAATCCTGAAGCTAAGATCGTTCCCTTTCGCGGTGAATATTACGAACTAACCCCAGAAAAACGCTACTTGGTCAAAACTCTCATTTATCCAGTTCCTAACCCTGATTTCCCCTTTCTAGGTGTGCATTTTACCCGCATGATTGATAACAGCGTTCACGCTGGACCAAATGCAGTTTTAAGCCTGAAACGTGAAGGTTATAAAAAAACCGATTTTGACTTTCGAGATTTTGCCGAAGTTATTACCTATCCTGGCTTTTGGAAACTAGCAGGAAAACACGCTCCCGAAGGGATGAAAGAAATAATTCGTTCCTTTAGTAAAGCAGCCTTTGTCAGAAGTTTACAAAAACTAATTCCCGAAGTGCAAGCAGCAGATATAATTCCTACCCATGCAGGAGTTCGCGCTCAAGCATTAATGAATGACGGTTCTCTAGTAGATGACTTTTTAATCATTAATGGTGACAATTCCATTCATGTTTGTAATGCACCTTCACCCGCTGCAACTTCTTCCTTAGAAATTGGTAAAGCTATAGTTAAGCAAATACCAGAACCAACGCATTTACACAGTTTAGTAGCGTAACAGCATCATCTCTTATCTGTGTTCATCTGCATTTATCTGCGGTTAATTATTCTGGAAATTTTCTTTTCTAGTGACTCTTCAAGAAACAAGTTAATTTCACACATCAAAAGTTTTAAAAATCATGAAAATATTAGTCACCGGAACAGAAGGTTATCTTGGTTCTTTATTACCTTCTTTACTCATGCAAAAAGGACATGAAGTTATTGGAGTTGATACTGGATTTTATAAAGTTGGTTGGCTATATAACGGAACTAACTTAACAGCTAAAACCCTAAATAAAGATATTCGTGATATCAATCCCGAAGATTTAGAAGGAGTAGAAGCTATTGTTCACATGGCGGAATTATCTAACGATCCTACTGGACAATTATCACCAAATATCACTTATGATATTAATCATTTAGGTTCAGTTCGTCTGGCTAATCTAGCCAAATCAGTTGGTGTTCGTCGCTTTGTTTATATGTCCTCCTGTAGTGTTTATGGTGTAGCTAGTGAAGGTGATATTACAGAAGAATCACCAGTTAATCCCCAAACAGCTTACGCCGAATGTAAAACATTAGTAGAAAGAGATGTTAAACCATTAGCTGATGATGATTTTTCGCCTACTTTCATGCGGAATGCGACAGCTTTTGGTGCTTCCCCTAGAATGCGATTTGATATAGTTTTAAATAATTTAGCGGGGTTAGCTTGGACTACAAAAGAAATTAAAATGACCAGTGATGGTACACCTTGGCGGCCATTAGTTCACGCTTTAGATATTTGTAAAGCCATTGTTTGTGCCTTAGAAGCACCTAGAGATATTATTCACAATCAAATTTTTAATGTTGGCGATACTGCAAATAATTATCGAGTTAAAGAAATAGCAGAAATTGTTGCCGATGTTTTCCCTGGTTGTCAATTATCTTTTGGTAATAATGGTGCAGATAATCGCAGCTATCGAGTTTGTTTTGAGAAGATTAATAGTATTTTACCAGGATTTAAATGTGATTGGAATGCTCAAATTGGGGCTGAACAATTATTTAGTTTGTTCAAGCAAATTGACATGACAGAAGACACATTCTTATTTAGAGGTTTTACAAGATTAAAGCAATTAGAATATCTGATTCGCACAGAACAAATTGATCGGGATTTTTTCTGGAATCAACAGGAAAATTATTAATTTATTCCGAAAATATTGGAGGTTGGGTTGAGCGACAGCAAAACCCAACACGATTAATAATTTTGTTGGATTTCCTTGAGTCAACCCAACCTACATTTCTTATATACCAAGTCATTTTCTCATATCGGTATTAACATATCATGCAAAAATTACTTACCATTGCCATTCCTACATACAATCGAGCCGAGTTACTAGATAAACAATTAACTTGGTTATCCCGGGCTATCAAAGGATTTGAAACAGAGTGTGAAATTTTAGTTTTTGATAATTGTTCTGATGAATTTATTCCTTTGGGGTAAATCGAATCAAGAATAAATAATTGATAGGTTAGTTTAGGATTGGTGCGTTTCATATCATAAAAACCCTTTATTTTAGAGCAAATAGGAATAGGGAGTAATTGTCCATGAAAAATAATTGTCGCTTTTGTCATAATCCACTGCAACATACCTTTATAGATTTAGGAAAATCACCAATAGCAAATGACTATCTGACATCTGAACAGTTAAATCAGAAAGAAAAGTTTTACCCTCTGCATACCTATGTTTGTGAGGAATGTTTATTGGTGCAGTTAGAAGAATTTGAATCTCCAGATCACATTTTTGGTGATGGTGATTATGCTTACTTTTCTTCCTACTCAGAAAGTTGGTTAGCTCATGCTAAAGCTTACACTGATTTGATGGTAGAAAAGTTTGGTTTTAACAACCATAGCCAAATAATTGAAATTGCTAGTAATGATGGGTATCTCCTCCAGTATTTTCAGGAAAAGGGAATTCCCGTTTTAGGAATAGAACCAGCCGCGAATACTGCTGAAGTTGCTATTGCTAAAGGTATTCCTAGTCTGACTAAATTTTTTGGAATTCAGACAGCCAGAGAATTAGTAGCCGCTAATCAACAAGCTGATTTATTGCTGGGTAATAATGTATTGGCTCATGTACCCAATATCAACGATTTTGTAGCAGGAATGAAGATTGTTTTAAAGCCAAATGGCATTTTAACAATGGAATTTCCCCATTTATTACAGTTAATTGAACATAATCAATTTGACACAATTTACCACGAGCATTTTTCTTATTTATCCTTCCTCTCTGTTGAGCAAATTTTTGCGGCTCATAACTTAACCCTCTTTGATGTTGAAGAATTACCAACTCATGGTGGTTCATTGCGAATTTATGGTAAACATGATCATGCTGCATTTCCCATAATTAGTGAGCGGGTTACCCAACTCAAAGCTAAAGAAATTTATGCTGGCTTAAATCGGCTAGAGACATATATTTTCTTTGAAGAAAAAGTCAAAGATACTAAGTTTAAACTTCTGAAATTTCTACTCACAGCCAAAGCAGAAGGTAAATCAATTGTGGGTTATGGTGCGCCTGCTAAAGGTAATACACTCTTGAATTACTGTGGTGTGGATAAAGATTTAATTGATTATACAGTAGATCGAAATCCCCATAAACAAGGACTATTTTTACCAGGAACTCATATTCCTATTTTACATCCTGAAAAAATCCGCGAAACTAAACCTGATTATCTGCTAATTTTACCTTGGAATCTCAAGGATGAGGTCATGCAACAGATGTCATTTATTAGTGAATGGGGTGGTCAGTTTGTCGTACCAATTCCTGAAGTTACAGTTTATCAATATGCTCCCATCGAAATGATGTTAATGGCATCATAAGTAACAATTTTTAATTATGGTGAAGAAGCTTGTGGGCTATGAGATAAAGTTTTATTCAAACAATAATTATCCTCATTCCCACACTTTGAAACCTCATTAAAATCAGGAAAATGTATCTAATAAATCCTCAAGTCCTGATAAATTATTACCAGAGATATCTTTTTACCATGAACAAATTACTAACTATTGCTATTCCTACTTACAATCGAGCCGAGTTACTTAATAAACAATTACGTTGGTTATCTGAAGCTATTAAAGGTTATGAATCTGACTGTGAAATCTTAGTTTCTGATAACTGTTCTACTGACAATACTCAGGCAGTCATTAATAAGTGGAAAGAAAATCTCAATCAGATTACATTTCACACCAATAAAAATAGTGAAAATATTGGGGTAATTAAAAATGTCACTTATTGTCTAGAGGCTGCAAAAACTAAATATGTTTGGGCAATTGGTGATGATGATCCCATTCAAAATCGAGCTATTACTTATGTTTTAGATCAGATTAAACAACAGGAAAACTTATCATTATTACTGCTGAATTTTTCAGGTAGAAATAAAATTACTGGTGAAGAAGTACATCCTCCGAAAATAGTTGGTAATCGCTGGTTTGATATTGATAGTGAAGACGGAAATGGTGATGGTAAAGCTATTTTTGAACATAGTTTTGCTAAAAGTGTCGGGGCTGTAATTTTTCTTTCATCAACTATTTTTCGCACGGAAACTGTTCAAAAAGCCCTGGAATTTTGGCCAGAAGGGAAGAAGAATTGGATATACTTTGGTTATTTAACGGGATATTGCGCTGCTCATGGAAATGTCATTGTCACTAAAGATAACTATTTAGAATGTATTGTTGGTGTTAGTCATTGGCAAAAAGATCCAAAAGCCGCACTTTTAATGCAATACCAACATATACCTGAAGTTATTTTAAAACTTCAAGAAATTGGATATTCTCAAGCATATTGTCGCCGAATGATTGTCCAAAATTTCAAAGAAGTAAACTTAAAAGTCTTTTTAGGGGCAATGAGAAGATGGCCTGTATCGGCTATCAAGACAGTAGTTCCTTTTTTGGCTTTAGCTAGTGTGGCAGCTTTTGAATTAATACCCATGAAAGAATTTAAAGTAGCGGAAGCAGAACTGGAGATAACAACAACTTCCGAAGTCAGAAGCCATAGAGGATAAAGATTAGTGTTAATTGGTAAGTATACTATGCTTCAAAAAATTCAAGAAAAAATCTCAACTTTAAGTTCTGAGTTAAATTATCGAATGTCACTTTGGCATCATGCTAAAAATTTACCTGCCATTAATTCAACAGATAAATTGATTGTTGATACTCTCAAACAATCAGGTGTTTGCATCACATCTTTAGAAGAATTAGGTTTATCATCTACTCCAAAAATGTTGGCTATTGCTAATAGTTTTATACATGGTATGGTAAACTCTAGAAATATCCGTGCCGGATATAAATTACCGCAAATTTATACGGTTACAGATTTACCAGAATTCTTGGCTTGGGGAATTGAAACCCGACTACAAAATATCATTGAGCATTATATAGGTTTACCTATCGCTTTTCATGGTGTTCATGTGCGGAAAGACTTTCCTAATGAGAAGCAATTGGAAACCCTACTATGGCATAAAGATTCTGAAGACAGACGCATGATTAAAGTTATTATCTATCTCAATGATGTCACTGAAGAACATGGGCCATTTGAATATATACCACTGCCAAAAAATCCTCTAGAACGATTAAATAATTATCGAATTGATTATGAATTATGGCGAGTTAATTTTTTAGGAATTAACGATGATAAAATGATGAAAGTTATTCCTAAATCAGCTTGGAAATCATGTCATGGTAAAGCTGGAACTGTAATTTTTACAGATACTAGAAATATTTTACATCACGGAACTGTGAGAACCAAAGAACGTTCAACACTGTTTTTTACATACACATCTAACCTCCCTAAACGACCTGAACTTTGTACACAATATCATGATGATACCTTTGCCAAAATAAATACTCAATTAGGATTAAAGGTATAAACCTAAAATCAAAAAAATTCTATTATCCTCAACAAAAATTTCCTAAACAACTATGATTTTTACCTCTACTAAACTCGCTGGTGCTTTCATTATTGACTTGGAAGAAAAGCCTGATTCTCGCGGTTTTTTTGCTCGCACTTTCTGCGCTGATGAATTTATCGCTCATGGTTTAAAACCCACAGTTGCCCAATGTAACCTTTCTTTTAATCATAAAAAAGGTACATTGCGAGGAATGCACTATCAAACTCTCCCCGCAGCAGAAACAAAATTAATTCGCTGCACTCAAGGAGCTATTTATGATGTAATTGTTGATATGCGTCCTGAATCTCCAACTTATTTATCGCATATTGGTATAGAATTGACTGCCCAAAATCGCCGCGCTCTTTATGTACCAGAAATGTTTGCTCATGGTTATCAAGCTTTAACAGATGGTGCAGAAGTTGTATATCAAGTGGGTGAATTTTATACTCCTGGATATGAACGAGGATTACGTTATGATGACCCAATTTTAGGAATTTCTTGGCCATTAACTGCCACAGAAATGTCTGATAAAGATCGGAATTGGCCTTTACTAGAATCTATTTTGATAGGAGTTTAATTATGATTATTGTTGATAAGGCTTTACAAGCACGGGCTGCATTAGGTAAACCAGTAAAAGTGGCGATGATTGGCGCTGGTTTTATGGGTCGAGGCATTGCTAATCAAATTATCAATTCTGTGCCAGGAATGGAGTTGGTGGCTATTTCTAATCGTCACATTGATACAGCCAAACGAGCTTATTTAGAAGCAGGAATTGAAAATATCAAAATTATTGCCAATTTAGCTGATTTGGAAGATGCAATCGCTGAAAATGAATATGCCATCACCGAAGATGCTATGCTGCTATGTGAAGCAGATGGTATAGATGCAATCATTGAAGTCACCGGGACAATTGAATACGCGACTCATTTGGTCATGTCTGCGATCGCTCATCAAAAGCATATCATCTTAATGAATGCCGAACTTGATGGCACAATTGGACCCATCCTCAAAGTTCACGCAGACCGGGCTGGAGTCATCCTGAGTGCCTGTGACGGCGACCAACCAGGGGTAGAGATGAATCTCTACCGCTTTGTCAAAAGCATCGGTTTAAAGCCCCTTCTGTGTGGCAATATTAAGGGTTTACAAGACCCTTACCGCAACCCCACCACCCAAGCCGGTTTCGCCCAGCGCTGGGGTCAAAATCCCGCCATGGTGACAAGTTTTGCTGATGGTACAAAAATCTCCTTTGAGCAGGCGATCGTAGCTAATGGTACAGGGATGCAAGTAGCCAAGCGGGGGATGTTGGGATATGACTACACGGGTCACGTTGATGAAATGACTAAAATGTACGATATTGACCAACTGCAAGAATTAGGCGGTATCGTTGATTATGTCGTTGGCGCTAAACCAAGTCCGGGAGTATTTGTTTTTGCTACCCATGAAGACCCCAAACAACGTCATTATCTCAACCTGTATAAACTAGGTGAAGGACCTCTCTACAGTTTCTACACCCCCTATCACCTGTGCCATTTTGAAGTTCCCCTATCAGTAGCCCGTGCTGTCCTCTTTCATGATGCTGTACTGACACCAATCGCCGGTCCGGTGGTTGATGTTGTCACCACGGCCAAAATTGACCTCCGAGCCGGAGAAACCATTGATGGTATTGGTTATTACATGACCTATGGACAATGTGAAAATTCCCCCATTGTTCAACAACAAAACTTACTACCAATGGGTATTGCAGAAGGATGTCGCTTGAAGCGCGATATTCCTAAAGATCAGGTTCTCACTTACGATGATGTAGAATTACCTGAAGGCAGACTTTGCGATAAATTACGCGCTGAACAATCAGTTTATTTTGCTCCGGCAGCAGAAACTTTATTGGCACTAATAAAATAGTTTTAAAAAAACTATCAAAATAATTCAGAGGTTTCCTGATATTTTCATTAGACCTCTGAATTTACATATATAATTCCAGAGGCTTCTGTTGAGTCTAAAATTATTTTTTTGACTAGCTACTTTCAGCACGAAGGACAGGGAGAGAAGAAAAAATATTTAACTCAACGATTTGGATATAGAAAGATGTATTTTAGCAGGGATTATTTTCATAAATTCGTGAGGTTTTTTATGGTTCATACTCCTATTAAACAAGATAAATTAATTGATAATCAACCAATGATACAACCGGGGAATATTGGTCAAGAAATTTATCAATTGATGACTCAAATGTATCCTATTTGCCGCAGTATTACTGGTAATGGTGTTCGGGAGACTCTCCGGTTAATTCAACAGCATATTCCTTTACTAGTTCATGAAGTTCCTTCTGGTACTCAAGTATTTGATTGGACAGTACCTAAAGAATGGAATATTCGAGATGCTTATATCAAAAACTCTGAAGGTGAACGGATTATTGATTTCAAAAAATCCAATCTTCATGTTGTTAATTATAGTGTGCCTGTACATCAGAAAATTTCTTTATCTGAATTAAAAAATCACTTATTTACTCTGCCAGATTATCCAGATTGGGTTCCTTATCGCACTTCATATTATCGAGAAAGTTGGGGCTTTTGTTTAAGTCATAATCAATATCTGGGATTACGAGATGAAGAATATGAAGTTTGTATAGATTCTTCTTTAGAGCCTGGTTATCTCAGTTATGGTGAGTATTATATTCCCGGAGATACCAGTGATGAAGTGCTAATTTCTTGTCATGTTTGTCACCCTTCATTGGCAAATGATAACCTTTCTGGAATAGCGATCGCTACTTTTTTAGCTAAACATCTTAGCCAGATATCTTTAAACTATTCTTACAGATTTCTGTTTATTCCAGGGACGATTGGTTCTATTACTTGGCTGTCTTTAAATGAGGCACAAGTTCACAATATTAAACATGGTTTAGTATTAACTTGTCTTGGTGATCCAGGAAAAATTAATTATAAAAAAAGTCGCCGAGGTGATGCTGAAATTGATCGGATATTAGTTCATATTATGCAAAACGGAAAAGAAAAATATGAAATTATTGATTTTTTCCCTTATGGTTATGATGAAAGGCAATATTGTTCTCCTGGATTTAATCTCGCTGTAGGTTGCTTGATGCGATCGCCTCATGGTAGTTTTCCTGAATATCATACATCCGCCGATAATTTGTCATTTGTCCAAATTCCTGATTTAGTAGATTCTTTCTCCAAATGTTTATCGGCCATGGAGATTCTAGAAGACAATAAAACCTACTTAAATCAGAATCCTAAATGTGAACCAAGACTGGGGAAAAGAGGGTTATATCGGGCAGTGGGTGGACAAGCAGAAGAACAACTCAATGAACTAGCAATTCTTTGGGTACTAAATTTATCAGATGGTAATCATAGTTTGTTGGATATTGCTGATAAATCTGGTTTGCCATTTACAGTGATCAAACAATCAGCCGATGCCTTATTTAAACATGATTTATTGCAGTTAAAATGAACAACTTCATTTCGAGCTTATCTGAGCAAAAAATACTAATTACAGGTGCTAGTGGCTTCCTGGGAAATCATTTATGCGATCGCTTGTGTCAAATTGGTGCAGAAGTACACGCAATTTCCCGGCGAGTACAGACATCAGCAACCCCCAATTTAAACTGGTGGCAAAGCAATTTAGAAGACATAGAATCCGTAGAAAAACTGTTAATGAAAATTCAGCCAGATGTGATCTTTCATTTATCTGGTAACGTCACAGGTGCAGCGGGAGCAGAACTGGTATTACCCACTTATCACAGTTTACTCACCAGTACCGTTAACATTTTAACAGTAGCCACCAAAATAGAATGCCAACGTATCGTCCTCATCGGCTCTCTGGAAGAACCAGAATTGAGTAATCAGGAAATTATTCCCGCCTCTCCCTACGCCGCTGCTAAATGGGCTAGTAGTGCCTATGGGAGGATGTTTCATCAACTTTATCAAACACCCGTAGTCATAGCCCGGACTTTTATGACTTATGGACCTAGACAACCCGGACACAAAATTATTCCTTCAGTCATCCTGTCCTTATTAAAAAATCAGCCGCCAAAACTAGCCAGTGGTAAACGAGAAGTTGATTGGATTTACGTAGATGATGTCATTACCGGACTAATTGCTGCTGCACAGAGGCCGAACATTGAAGGTGGCACTTATGATTTAGGTTCAGGGATTCTGGTATCAATTCGCCAAGTTGTAGAAAACATCAGAGACTTATTAGGTGCGCCTGTTCAGCCTTTATTTGGCGTGTTACCAGATAGGCCAATCGAAAAAGTCACAATTGCCAATACTAGCCTCACTCAAACCAAACTTAATTGGCAACCTATCACACCTTTAGATATAGGTTTAGCACAAACAATAGATTGGTATAAAAATCAATTAATACGGAATAGGAATTAGTAATTACCAATTACCAATTACCAATTACCCATCACCCATGACCAAATTATAGGAAACCCGTTATGAAAATTGCTCTCGTCCATGATTACTTAACTCAGCGCGGTGGAGCAGAACGCGTATTTGAATTATTGTGCAAACGCTATCCCGAAGCCGACATTTTCACCTCATTATATGATGCACAAAAGAGTATTGATCTAGGGGAAAGAATTATCAATACCACATTTTTGCAGAAAATTCCTGGTGCAACCAAATATTTTCGGATGTTAGCTCCCCTGTATTTTCCAGCATTTCGGTCTTTGGATCTACAAGACTATGACTTGATTATTAGCAGTAGCACAAGTTTTGCCAAGGCAGTACGGAAAAAACCCCAAGCCAGACATATTTGTTTTTGTCATAATGTTACCCGTTTTTTATGGGATACAGAAACTTATTTACGGGAATATGGAGACTATAGATACTTTGCTCCCCTGATTGAAAAAGTATTTAAAATCATCAGAAATCTAGACCTGAAATATGCTCAAGAACCGGATCTTTACATTGCCAACTCTAGCATTGTTGCCCAGCGAATTGAAAAGATATATCACAAACAAGCCATTGTTGTTAATTATCCAATTGATACAAGCAACTTTGTTTTTTCCGATACTAAAGAGGAATATTACCTGGCATCGGCGCGGATGATAAGTTATAAACGTCTTGATATAATAGTCGAAGCTTTTAATTGGCTAGGCTGGAATTTATTAATATCAGGTGATGGACCAGAACAAGAAAAATTAAAAGCTCAGGCATTACCCAACATCCAATTTCTTGGTCATGTTAGTGATAAAGAACGTAAAGACTTATTTTCTAAAGCCAAATCAATTATTGTTGCGGCTTTAGAAGATTATGGATTAGTTCCAGTCGAGGCAAATGCTAGTGGTACACCAGTAATTGCCTATGGAGCAGGTGGAGTATTAGATACTCAAATACCAGGGAAAACAGGTGTATTTTTTCAAAGACAAACACCATGCTCTTTACAAGCAGCATTACTAGAAGCTGGAGGAATATCTTGGGATTATGAAACCATTCGTAATCATGCTGTTAGCAAGTTTTCAGAACAGTCATTTTTTGGTAAAGTTGAGCGAATTATTGATCAAGCCAGTGGTGTCTATTGTTAATTTATTTGATTGTTTAGGTGTTTGGGTAGTGTATAGTAGATAAGGATAATAAAAGTGGTTCAAACTAGTCTAAATCCAAATATAAATTCAGCCTCAGAAACCGATCCAGGTTACGGACAAATCTTTGCTGTACTGTGGCGACGATTTCCCTGGATATTATTAGTATTTTTGAGTTCTACAGCCATCGCTGGTATCATGGCCTTAAAAACAGAACCCAGCTTCAAAAGCACCATGCAATTGTTAGTAGAACCTAACTATCAAGGGAAGAAAGAAACTGATAACACCGAAAGTCAGTTTACCGATACTAACATCGAGATAGATACCGCTACTCAACTGAACTTAATGCAGAGTTCTGGACTGATTCAAAAAGCAGTTGATAAACTCAAATCTGAATATCCAGACTTAACAGTAATGGATTTAAAAAACTCTTTGGTCTTAAATCAAATCAAGACCAAAGATGATAATATTGCCACTAAAATCTTTCAAGTTGATTATAGCGATAACGATCCAGAGAAAACTAAAAAAGTTCTGAATACTATTCAGCAAGTTTATTTAGAATATAACAAACAACAGCAAAATTCACGCTTACAAAAGGGTCTACAAGTCATTAAAGATCAATTAAGAAAAGCTACCGATGAAGTAACTGTTTCCGAAGCAAATCTACAACGATTTCGCAGAAATCAGAATTTAATTGATCCAGAAACTCAGGCCAAAACCATAGAGACCACTTTAAATACTGTGCAACAGGAACGACAAGCAACTCGTTCTCAGTATGAAGAAGCTTTAGCAAAACAAAAATCTTTGCAAGCACAACTAAACCGTTCTCCACAAAATGCTCTAGTTTCTTCTCGTTTAAGTCAGTCTACCCGCTACCAAGGTTTACTCAATGAAATCCAAAAAACAGAACTAGCTTTAGCACAGGAACGCTTACGCTTCACTGAAGATACTCCCAGCGTTCAAAAATTACAAGAACAACTGCAAAGTCAAAAACAACTTTTGCAAAAAGAAGTTAGCAGAACTTTAGGACAAAGTTCTAATCCAGTCCTTAGTTCTGGAGACAATCTTTTACAACAAGGACAACTTGGAGAAATTGATCTTAATCTCACAGGTCAATTAGTAGAAACCCAAACTACCATAGTTGCATTAACAGCCCGCGACCAAACTTTAGCAGCAAAAGAAAAAGAATTACAAACGGATCTAAAGCGGTTTCCTTCTCTATTGGCTTATTACAATCGCATACTTCCCCAATTACAATTTAGCAGAGAAAGATTGGAGCAATTATTAAGATCTGAACAAAAATTACGTCAAGAACTTTCTAAAGGTGGATTTAATTGGGAAGTAGTAGAAGAACCCCAAGAAGGAGTTCAAACTGGTCCCAACATCAGACAAAACCTATTATTAGGAGCAGTAATTGGTTTAATGTTAGGAGGTATTGCTGCCTTTATTCGTGAAGCATCTGATGATTCTGTGCATACTACGGCTGAATTAGAAAAACAGGTTTCTCTCCCCTTATTAGGAACAACTCCTAAATTGCCACCTGCTAAACCCAGAGAATCAATGATCAAATTGCCATTTGGCAAACCAGAAGTTCTTGCTCCTTGGACAATTCAGGTACTACAATCTCCTCCCCGCTGGGAATCACTTGATCTCATTTACAAAAATATCGAACTACTCAATAATGTCTCTGATTTGAGATCCTTAATGGTGACATCAGCATTACCAGATAATGGTAAGTCAGCTTTGGCGTTAGGTCTAGCTATGAGTGCGGCTCGTTTGCATAAAAAGGTCTTACTTATTGATGCTAACCTCCGCGATCCTAATCTCCACAAACAACTAAATCTTCCCAATGAACAGGGACTTTCAACTTTATTAGAAAGTGAAGTTAATCTACCTAATCACATCAGTGTTCCTTACTCTGGCTCATCTTACATTGACATTTTAACCGCTGGACCAATACCGACTGATCCTGCCCATCTTTTGAGTTCTCCTCGCATGAAGCAATTGATGGCCGCATTTGAAGAAAATTATGATTTGGTACTCATAGATGCCCCTTCCGTTCTTGGTTTAGTGGATGCTATGCTCACAGCATCATCTTGTCGAAGTGTGATCATAATGGCAAGTATTGGTAAAGTGACACGCACCCAACTTAATCAAGCTACAGCGATGTTGAGTAAGTTAAATTTGATTGGAGTTGTAGCTAATGGTGTATCTTCATCTGATAGCACCTATGTCCCTTATGTAAAGCCAAAACAATTCGTTTTGCAACCAGCAATGGAAGAATAAGGCAGAATATTTGATCACTCAATTTAGTTAAATAGTTAGGACATTCTCAAACACCCCCGGACTCCAATAGGTAGTCATGGGGTTTTTGGCATTGAATAATTTCTCAACAACAATATCCTCGACTGCTCTAAGAAGTCGGGTCTCTGAAATGAGATTCAAAAATAAAATAAAAATAAAATATGAGTTTTATATATTTGATAATAATATGTTTTATGAAAACCAAATTTTGGTTAACTTTATTTAGTGACAATTAATTCATTTATCGTAGCTTAATATTTTGCCAATAAAAGTAATATCTATTTAAAGAGTGAATAAAGAAGTTGTTTATCCATGATCTATTAATCAAAGGTCTTATATTGTAGAGATCGAAAGACATATTAAAATCCTCAAACCTAAAGGAAATACGAAGTGGCGTTAATTCATAGCTATCTTAGTTAATTTTTGCTATTGATATTGACATATACAGATATTATTAGGAGAACCTATCTAGCAATGAAAGTTAAATTCACTTCAAATATTTAATATCTGCTTTTATTGTGAATAAAACGACAGAAAAACAGTAATCCTAATTTTCTGTGACTGGAGATACACTCAATCTTTTACTATTTTATCACTGACAATATTATGCCAACCTCAGTTATTTCTAATCTAAATAATAACTCTATTATACCTCAGCAGTCTGAAAATATTAGCTCCCTATCCTGCACATTAAAATGGCGCAGAGGAAAGTTATTAGTCAAAAGTTCTGGAAAATTGCCACATCCCTATTTAGCTTCACTAGAGAATCAACAATCTTTAATAGAGTGCTTAAAACATTCTCCAATTACCTTAGTGAGCATAGATCCAAAAATCGGTGATTCTTTATTAAGACTTTGGGCAGATGCTTGTCAAAAGGCTAATAAGCCCATATTTATGAGTATTCCTAGTTATCAGAAATTGCCAAAAAAAAGTAATGAATTTTTCAGATTTTTTTCAAGAATAATTGATTGGAATTTGGCGTTATTTTTACTCTTATTTATGATGCCATTTCTGATTGGAGGATTGATAATTATGCAAATATATTCCGCCAGAATTCTGCTTAATTATGAATGGTATGTTGGCGCAAATGGTCAACTTTTTCAGGCGATCAAATTTCACTCAAAGTTCAAAGATGATACCAGAAATTTCCCCTCTGGTTTATGTAAATACTTTCTGGATATTTTCTCTAATTTATTGAATGTATTGCAGGGAAAATATTGCTTAATTAACAATCATTGTTTATCTTTAGAAGATGCAGTCAAATTAAGTTTAGAAGAACAGAAAAAAGTTAAATCAACTAACCGAATTTATCAATATATGGCAGATAAAGGCTAAAATTTAAATGCCTACAGATCAGGGAAATTATCTAATTTTCTATTGGATGAATATTTCCTGTTTTGATGTTTTTCATCGTGAATTATGCACCTAATTAAAAACAAGGAAAACTATGCAGACAGCATTTATACTGTCAACGGTAAAACTCTTCCAGGCTACAAGTTTTTGGCAAAATAATCGGTTAATATTACGACAATTTAAACATTTTCGAATTGTAGCAATTTTAGCCTTAGTGTTTTCAATTTTATCTGCAAGTTTTGAAGGGTTTGGTTTAGGATTTCTATTGGTATTCTTGCAAAGTTTAACTACTCCTGGTGCTGAACCGGTAAAAACAGGAATTGAGTGGTTTGATATTTTGATTTTAGGAATTAATGGTTCAGTAAATGATCGATTATATCGAGTATCAGCTTTAATTGTGATCACAACCTGTATGCGTGCATCTTTTAACTACTTAGCACAAATTTGCATCCAGTTTAGCGAAATAAGTTTAGTAGACACGCTCCGTAAAAGAGTTTTTGAACAATTGGAGGCTCAAACTCTCAGCTATTTTAATCAGAAAAAATCTGGAGAATTAATTAATATACTCACCAATGAAATGGAGAGAATTAGACAAATTTTTGGGGGTATAGCTTTTTTAATTACTAGAATCTTCGCACTCATAGTCTATTCTGTTTCCCTGTTTATCCTTTCATGGAAACTCTCCATAGTTTCAATTTTGCTATTTAGTCTTTTGGCGGTGGCATTATCTACACTAAATAAACAAATTAGAGAACGTAGTTTTGGTATTACTACAGCTAATGATAACTTTACTTCTAGGACGCTAGAGTTTATTCAAGGTATACGCACAATTCATGCTTTTTCTACTCAAGAATTTGAGCGCAAACGGTATTATAAAGCAAGTGAAAAAATAGTTGACACTTTGAAAAGTGTTTACTGGATTTCTTTGGTAGTTAAACCTTTAGCTGAGAGTATATCTACTCTAATTCTGATTAGTATGATCATTGTGGCACTAGTCACAGGTTTAATGAAGGTTTCAGCTTTGTTGACCTTTTTCTTTGTACTATTTCGCATTATCCCTATGACTCAAGATTTGAATGGAGTTGTAGCTTTTTTAACTACCCAATCCGGAGCAGTAGAAAATATTAAGAATCTCCTGAAAACTGATGATAAAATCTACTTTCAAAATGGCACACTCAAATTTCTAGGTTTAAAAAGGTCAATTGATTTAGTATCTGTAGATTTTGATTATGGTCTTAATCAACGAGTTTTACATAATATTACTCTCTCAATTAAACAAGGTGAAATGACGGCATTAATTGGTTCATCTGGTGCCGGAAAAACTACACTTGCAGATTTAATTCCTCGTTTTCATGATGCTAGTGATGGCTATATTTATATAGATGAAGTTGATATTCGCAAATTTGAAATCAACTCTCTTCGTCGTCAGATAGCAGTTGTTAGTCAGGATACATTTATTTTCAATACTTCTGTTTGGAAAAATATTGCTTATGGTACACCAAAAGTAACAGAAACGGAAATTAAAGAAGCCGCTCGATTGGCAAATGCTCTAGAATTTATTTTAGAAATGCCGGAGGGGTTTAATACACAATTAGGAGATAGAGGTGTTCGGTTATCAGGAGGACAAAGACAAAGAATTGCTATTGCCCGGGCATTGCTGAGAAATCCAGAAATTTTGATTTTAGATGAAGCTACAAGTGCCTTAGATTCTGTTTCTGAACGTTTAATTCAAGAGTCACTAGAAAAGCTATCTGCTGGCCGCACAGTAATTGCTATTGCTCACCGTCTTTCTACTATTGCTAAGGCAAATAAAGTTGTAGTTTTAGAACAGGGACGAATAGTAGAACAGGGTAAATATCAAGAACTTTTAGCACAAAAAGGTAAACTTTGGCAATATCACCAAATGCAGTATGAAGTTAGCCATAGACATGATGATTAATATGATTATAAATCATAAATCCGGTTTTAATTACTCAAATTATCCAGGTAAATAATGTAGATAATAATAGCAATGAATAATTCTTTTTTAGGATTTCTATCCTTAACTTTTGCTAAAGTAAACAAATCTACTAATTATCAAAATAACTTGGCAGAAAAATTACAAAATCAGCCAAAACTTTTTTGTATAGCCCATTATTTACCACCTTTAAGAACGCCAATTGCCCATAGGGCTAATAAACTATTGGGAGAATTTCAAAAAACTTGGCAAATCAATGTATTAACAGCTACACAGGATGGTTATTTATCAGAAAAATCTAATATTCATTATGTAAAAAGTTGGTATCCACAAACTTTAATTACATGGCTAGGAAAACTGAGACTTGAGAAAATATTAACATTATTAATTTGGCCAGATTCAGAGATATTTTGGTTTTTACCAGCAGTATTAAAAGGCTATCAATTAATTAAAAAGCAACAACCAGATGCTATTTTTGTGATTATGATGCCCTATTCTGCAGGTTTAGTGGGAGTTGCGCTAAAATTCCTCACAAGGTTACCTTTAATAGTTAGTTTAGATGATTCACTTATTTGTACTGATATGCACCCTAAGTCTGTCAGTTGGTTACATTATCATCTCGAAATTTGGCTAGAAAACCTTTATGTTCGACAAGCAAATGCGGTAGTTTATGTTTCTCAATTCAATTTAGATGTAGTCAAAAATCGTCAGCCTGAAACGCAAAAATCAAAGTTTCATTTAATTCGTTGTGGTGCAGATCCTTTAGATTTTGCTACTCCTATTAACTCGAAAAATGATAATTCATCTTTTGAGATTATTTATACAGGTGGGATGAATGGCTGGTATGATTTCTATCATTTACCTCAAGAACAAACCTTGCTGAAAAAACTTTATCATGCTTGGTTGAAATGGGGATATTATGAACGAGCAAAAATTGATTATCGTAGTTCTAGTCCAGTTTTTGTGGGTGAAGCTATCAGAAAAGTAAATGCAGAAAACCCGGAATGGCAAAGCAAAATCAAACTCTCGATTTATGGTAATAGTTTTCCAGAATTTGTGGTTAATCGAGTTTTAGAAAATCAAAATCTAACAGATATAGTAACTGTATGTGGAGCATTACCTCACTTTCAAGCTATTCAATTAGCTAGACAAGCAGATTTATTATTAATAACTTTACCAAATCGTCCAGATGGTTCACAAGGAGGAAGAATTTCTTGTAAAACCTATGAATATTTGATGACAGATAGACCTATTTTAGCAGCAGTACCTCATGGAGAAAACTGGAATTACTTACAAGATAAACCAGGTGTTTGGTTAGTAGAACCTACGGATGTAAAAGCTATGAATGAAGTAATTTCTCACATAATAACAGCTAAGTTTTCTGGCTCTCCTTTACGATTTGATCGCAGTCATTTAAAAAATGAATTAAGTTATCAAATTCTGGTGCAAGACTACTTAAAAATTTTTGACAGTATTTGCTCAACCGCAACTTTAACTAATTATTTTCATTGTAAAGTAGGTTAATTACCGTACATAAGCATCAGACAAATTCAAGGTGTAATGAAACAATATAAAAATTTCAATTGCACTCTTAAGTTTCATCTTTTAATCAAGTATTCTGTTTATTTTTTGGATAAAAACAATGGTAAATATAGGCTATCATTCTGCAAAATTTCAAGCAAAAATTCATCGTTTTTTATATAATAAAGCCATTAATAATATTGTCAATTTTCCACTGAATCCAGAGAAAAAAGCCAATATAGATGTCTATGCTTTTTCTTGTGAACGGGATTTCGCTATTCAAGTAGCAAATATTAGGTCATTTATTCGTTATGTTGGTATTCCTAACAAATTTATTGTCATTTCTGATGGTAGCTATTCGTCATCTTCTCGTAATATTTTACGCCGAATAAATTCCTGTGTTGATGTTATTGAATGGAAAGATTTAGTAATAGGTGATATACCTAAACCTATTTCAAATTACGTAGTAAATTATCCTCATCGTGCGATTATGGCATTTTGGAGAAGATTGGCTGTATTAACTTCAATTTCTATTGATAAACCTACAATTTACACTGATGCTGATATTCTCTTTTTTCCCGGTGCTGAGGAACTTGTAAATTTATGTGATTCAGATGATAGTTATTCTTGGTATTTACCTGATTGTTTACCGTCATTAGATGAACGGATAATATTACATAATCATGAAAAATTAAATCCAGTAAATGCAGGATTTTTTATACTAAAACAGCAAATAAATTGGGTAAGTTCTTTAGAGCGTGTTACTGAATTTGTAGATGTACCTGTTTATTTTACAGAACAAACTGTAGTGCATTTAGCTATGCACAATAATCAGGCAAAGCCTCTGGATAAAACCAAGTTTATTTTAAGTGTTGATGACCAATTTCAGTATTTAGAAAAGTTCGATAAAAGGAAAATTGCTTTGAGACACTATGTTAATGATGTCAGACATAAGTTTTGGTTGAATTTAGATATTTCTGGCTGAATTTGACTATAAAATTAAGTTCCCGTTAACTGTTATAGCTAATAACCAATAAGATCAAGAAGTTGAATATGAATCATGCAATAGTTTCTCAACAGAAAATATATCAATGTTCTGCTGCTAATATTAAAGGTGGTGGTGGATTAGAAACTTATATAGCTTCTTTGGTAAATTCGGAAATCTTAGGAGTGAGTAATCACCATATTAATTCTTTCCAAAATTTAGACCAAGGACAATGTAAATTACTCCACCTTCATGATCCAGAATTTTTAGCAGAATTGCGGGGAGAATGCCCGGCGATATTTACACTTCATAATCATTGTAGTTACTGTCCTAGTGGCACAAAATATTTAGCAAATCGTCAACAGAAATGCGATCGCAATATGCACCCCCTTGGCTGTACTTGGGGACATTTAGTAGATGGTTGTGGTAGTCGTAGACCGGAAAAAATATGGCAAAATTGGCGGAGTAGTTACGATTTTCTCAGCAATGCTAAAAAAATCAATATTCCTATAATTGCTAATAGTAATTATGTGCGGGAGCAAATTATTAATAATGGTTTATCACCTCATCGGGTAATTACACTTCACTGTGGTGTAAAACAACCTAAATATCCCACGACATCTTTAACTCAAGAAATTCATCAAAATCAGCGAATTTTGTTTGTTGGTCGCATTGTTCCCGATAAAGGAATTGAATGGTTACTCAAAGCTTTAGCAAAGACTAACCCCAATATTCATCTTGATATTGCTGGTGAAGGTTGGATTAAATCTAAGATGGAACAATTAGCTAAAAAAATAGGTTTGAATAGGCGTATTACCTGGCATGGTTGGTGTAATAAAGACAAATTAAAAACACTTTATCAACAGTGTTTAGCTGTAGTTTTTCCCAGTCTTTGGCCTGAACCCGCTGGTCTAGTAACTCTAGAAGCCTATGCCCATTATCGTCCCATAATTGCCAGTTCAATTGGTGGTATTCCCGAATATGTACAAAATAGTAAAACAGGTATTTTAATTACACCTAATCATATTCAAAATCTCGCAGATGCCATCAACGAATTAGCAACAAACTATCACAAAAGCCGATTAATGGGTGAAGAAGGTCAACAATGGTTTCAGCAAGAATTTTCTCTTGATCTTCACATTCACAAATTAGAAAAAATCTACTCACAAACTATTACTGAATTTAAACATCCCTAACTTCTTTAAGAAGTTGGGGATATCAATTAAAAATCAAGGAATTGCAATCATGTTTATTAATTCTCAACTCACACAACCCCTAGTTAGCGTTATTATCCCTACCTATAATCGCCCAGAATACTTGAAACAAGCAATTAATAGTGCAGTTCAACAAACTTATGAAAATATTGAAATTATAGTTTGTGATAATTGTAGTTCAGAAAATCCTGCATCTTTAATAGAATCATTTAACGATTCACGCATTAAATTTCACCGACACCCAGAAAATATTGGGATGTTAGCTAATCAACTTCATGCTTTTAAAATGGCACAAGGTAAATATATTGCCAGTCTCCATGATGATGATATGTGGAATGAAGATTTTTTAGTCAAACTTGTACCCCATTTAGAAGCAAATCCTGATTTAATTCTCGCTTTTTGCGACCAATATATTATTGACGCTCAAGGACAAATTAATTATTCTGGAACTGAGGAAAATTCACGGGGATTTAAGCGAGATAAAATCACCCCAGGAATTCATCAAAATTTCTACAAAATTGGCCTAATTGATAAAAGTATATCTACCGCTGCGGCTGCTGTAATTCGTAATAGTTTAATTAATTGGGAGATGATTCCACCAGAAGTTGGAGGAATGTGGGATCTATATTTAACATATCTTTGTTGTATATCTGGCCATGGAGTCTACTATCAACCAGAAAGATTAACACGATATCGCGCCCATGAACAAACTGATACTATGCTCAGTGGAAAACGTAACGTTCAAGCAAAAATTCGTAAAGGTAAAAGTGAAATCTTCTGTTATCAAGTCTTTATGGAGGATGAACGTTTAAAGGAATTTAATTCCCACTTTAGAAAAAAATGGTTAGCAGCTAATACAACTCTAGGAATTGGCTTATTACGAGATCAAAAAATCCTAGATGCTCGCCGTTATTTTTGGCAGACTTTAAGTGAACAAAAATTTAATTTGCGAACTTTAGCTGCCCTGATTATCAGTTTTATTCCCCCCAATTTAACAAATAAAATCTTGAATGTTTAAGAGAGGTAATAAGTGAAACTTTGTATTGTTACCCACAAAATCAAAAAAGGTGATGGTCAAGGACGAGTTAATTATGAAGTAGCTCAAGAAGCAATTCGTCGGGGTTATCAATTAACATTATTAGCCAGTGAAGTTGCCCCTGAATTATTAGAAAATCGTGCAGTTAGTTGGATTTCTATCCCAGTGGAAGGTTATCCTAGCGAATTTATCCGCAATTTCATTTTTGCGAAAAAAAGTGCAGCTTGGTTGGATAAAAATCGAGGTAATTTGGATTTAATTAAAGTCAATGGTGCAATTACTATGAGTGCAGCTGATGTAAATGCTGTGCATTTTGTTCATAGTTCATGGTGGCGATCGCCTGTGCATATTTCTCGCAGTCGTAAAGATTTTTACGGTTTATATCAATGGTTATTTACCGCCGCTAATTCCTATTGGGAAAAACAAGCTTTTTCTCAGGCTAAAAGTATTATTGCTGTTTCCGAAAAAGTAGCGGAAGAATTGGTTAGCATTGGTGTACCTCGCCAAAAAATTCGGGTAATTGTCAATGGTGTAGACTTACAAGAATTTACTCCTGGTGTTACTTCTCGTAGCCTATTAGGTTTACCGGAAAATGTTAATTTGGCATTATTTGCCGGAGATATTCGCACACCGAGAAAAAATTTAGATACGGTATTAAAAGCTTTAAAAAAAGTTGCTGATTTACATTTAGCTGTAGTTGGCAATACAAAAGGAAGTCCGTTTTTAGAATTGGCAAATAATTTAGGTATCAGTGAACGAGTACATTTTTTGGGATATCGTCGAGATATTGCCCAAATTATGCAAGCAGCAGATTTTTTTGTATTTCCTTCCCGTTACGAAGCTTGCACCCTTGTACTACTAGAAGCATTGGCTTCTGGCTTACCTGTGATTACAGCCACCGCTACAGGGGGTGCAGAATTAGTCACAGCAGAAGCAGGAATTGTCTTGCCAGAAACCGATCACATTGATAGTTTAGCAGCTAGTTTATCTATATTAGCCAGCGATCGCCCACTCCGTCAACAAATGGCACAAGCTGCCCGCGTCCTAGCGGAAAAACATAGTTGGACAAATATGGCACAAAACTATCTCAATATATTTGCGGAATTAACCAACCATGAGAAACACAGTTCTCATCCCCACCTATCGCCGTCCTCAAGACCTGTACCGCTGTCTGAAAGCCCTAGAACAGCAAACTAAACCAGTTGATCAGGCCATCGTCGTCATCAGGGATACAGACACAGAAACTCAGCAGTTTCTCGCCCAACAGCACCACCATCTACCCCTAGAAACCGTTACCGTCAGTCAGCCGGGAGTAGTGGCCGCCCTTAACACTGGACTAGTCAAAGTCAACGGTGACATTCTTTCCATCACCGACGATGACGCGGCCCCCCATTCCGACTGGTTGGTTAAAATTAATACCCATTTCTTGGCTGATCCTCACATTGGCGGAGTTGGTGGCCGTGATTGGATTTATCAAGGGGGAAAACTAGAAGACAAGTACCAACCAGTTGTTGGTAAATTGCAATGGTTTGGGCGCGTTATAGGCAATCATCATTTAGGAATTGGCGCACCCCGTGAAGTTGATATTCTTAAAGGTGTGAATATGAGCTTCCGCACCCAAGCTATTGGAAAATTACGCTTTGACGAAAGAATGAAAGGCACTGGCGCACAAGTGCATTTTGAAATGTCCTTTACTCTGACCTTAAAACGAGCAGGTTGGAAAATGATTTATGATCCCAGTATTGCTGTAGATCACTATCCAGCCCAACGTTTTGATGAAGATCAACGGCACAACTTCAACGACATTGCATTAATTAACCTAGTCCATAATGAAACCCTAGTTTTATTAGAACATCTTTCTCCTTTGCGTCGGATTGTATTTTTATTTTGGTCAGTTTTAGTAGGTACAAGGGAAAGTTTAGGAATATGTCAATGGCTGCGACTTTTTCCCAAACAAGGACAACTTGCTACCAAAAAATTGCAAGCATCCTTAAAAGGAAGATGGTTAGGATATCAACATTATAGAATTGAATTGGCAAAATTTAACCTTGATAAACACCATTTTGGCTATTAATTAAAAACTGCCAACATCCAAATTTTTATTCATACAAAATCGAGATCAAAGTGATTTCCAAACCGATACTTTTTAATAGTTTTTTACGACAAAACTTCTATCCTCAAGAACGAACAGCACAGGCTTGGATAGTCATTCTTGGCTTCCTATTTTTAATCACAGCTAATTATTTTATTAGTGCTGGCCTATTGCGTCTAATTTTTCCGGTAACAGCTTTCTTAGTGGCTGTATTTTTGTATTTGCGCCATTCCCTACTTTACATTGGCTTCACTTGGTGGATCTGGTTTCTTTCACCTTTGCTGACTCGTTTAGTTGACTATCGTGTTGGCTGGGACCCTACCCGTCAAATGCTCATAGCACCTTATTTAGTAGTATTTGTCACCATAGCCACGTTTTTAAAATATCTTCCTAGCGCAGTTCGTAAAGGAGGTTTACCTTTTATTTTGGGTTTTATTGGAGTATTCTATGCTTTTTTGATCGGTCTAGTTTACAATCAACCAATTCCAGTAATCCGGGGTTTTCTAGACTGGATGAGTCCCATTCTTTTCGCTTTTCACTTATTTATCAACTGGCGAGATTATCCCAGCTATAAACAAAATATTCAGCGTGTATTTCTCTGGTGTGTTTTGCTGATAGGAACTTACGGTATATATCAATTTGTCGTAGCACCGGAGTGGGATCGCTTTTGGCTAATAGAATCAAAACTTTTTACTAGTTCTGGAAATCCTGTCCCTTTTGGGATGCGTGTCTGGAGTACACTGCATTCAGTAGGTCCATTTGGTGCCGTTATGCAAGCAGGTTTGTTATTATTATTCACCAGTTCAGGTCCGTTAATTTTTCCCGCTTCAGCCGTGGGCTATTTATCGTTTTTGCTATCACAAGCTAGGACTAATTGGGGTGGTTGGTTACTGGGGATAATTATGATTATGGGTTCTGTAAAAGCTAAAATTCAAATGCGATTAATTACAATCATTTTAGTAATGTCCATCTGTGTTCTCCCCTTGCTAACTATAGAACCAATTGCTAAAGTTGTAAATTCTCGATTAGAAACTTTTGCTAATTTGCAACAAGATGGCAGTTTAAAAGATAGATCAGGCAGTTATGAGAGGAATCTTGGTTTAGCGTTAACTAATAGTTTCGGTAATGGTTTAGGAAATATCTGGAAAGTCAACGAAAAAACCGGACAAATAGAAGTAGTTGTCATTGATAGTGGCATTTTAGATATGTTTTTTACCCTGGGGTGGTTGGGGGCTATTCCTTATATGGGCGGATTAATCTTAATGATTATTACTGTTAGCCAATATACGGAAGCGCGGTTTGATAGTTTTGTTAGTGCCGCTCGGGCTATTGCTATTAGTTCTTGTTCACAACTAATTATTGGTAGTGGAATGTTGAGTGTTTCCGGGATGATTTTGTGGGGATTTTTTGCCATCTGTATGGCCGCACATAAGTATTATCAAAATCCTCAAAATTCTCCAGACATGGGACTCAAAACTTAAATAAAAGACAAGATTATCTAACTGGAAAAAATCTTGTGAATCATTCGCGTTTATCTGTGGTTAAAAAATCCACCCAGGATTTTTGCCAGAAATATTAACGATCAGCCGCTCAGGTGTAAATTATGAAAGTTATGATTATCATGCCATTAGCCGAACAGCGAGGCGGTGGTGAAATGATGTTTTTGGATTTAATGCAACAAGGACGTAATGCCAATGTAGACTGGTTGGCAATATTTTTAGAAGACGGACCAATGGTAGAGCAGGTAAGAAACCTGGGTATTGATACGCGAGTTGTGATTAGTGGCCGTTTGCGTCAAATTCACCGATTTATGACTACTATTTTGCGCATAGCAGCGATCGCTCGTCAAGAAAGTGTAGATGCGATCGTTAGCTGGATGTGGATTACCCATATTTCCGGTGGTTTAGCGGCAATGTTAGCCGGTTTACCAGCTATTTGGTATCAATTAGAAGTTCCTGATGATCGAACTTGGTTAGTACGGTTAGCAACTTTCATCCCAGCCCAAGCAATTGTTACACTGTCAAAAGATGGTCAAAAAGCACAAGCACGGATTTGGCCTCACAGACCAACTCCCCTAGTCTATCCTGGAGTAGCCCTAGAGCGATTTGATCCTGCTATTTTGCCTTCTCCCGCAGAAGCCAGAAAAAAACTGGGTTTACCCTTAAATGTCCCTTTAATCGGCATTGTCGGACGCTTGCAACGCTGGAAAGGAATGCACGTACTAGTAGCAGCAATGCCCAAAGTATTAGCGAAATATCCTGATGCCCATTGTGTCGTAGTTGGTGGTAAACATGATCTGGAACCGGATTATCAGGAATTTTTAAATCAACAAATCACTGATCTAAAATTAGGTGATAGAGTAATTATGGCTGGGTTACAGCGCAATGTGCCAGAATGGGTGCAAGCAATGGATGTATTTGTCCATGCTTCTGATCAAGAACCCTTTGGAATTGTGATTATTGAAGCAATGGCATTAGGTAAACCCGTCATCGCTGGTAATGCTGGTGGTCCAACGGAAATTATCACTGACGGGGTAAATGGACTGTTAACAGCTTACGACGATGCAGAAGCCCTAACAGAAGCCATTCTTCGCTATCTTGACGACCAGGAATTTGCCCAATCTGCGGGAATAGCAGCAAGACAACGCGCTATTCAATTCTCTACACAGCGTTATGCCCAAAACTTTATTAAAACTATAGGCTCTATAATGCCTAATATTGTCACAGAAACTACAAAAAGACTCCCCCTGTAAGGGAGAAATATTTCCTTTTTGAACAATAAGATCTCCGACCTCTTTAAGAAGTCGGGGATCTGAGTCTTGATCAGAAGATTGGCTCAAAACCCTCATTCCGAAAGACTATGGTTTTCCACGCTATTTTATTTTTTAAAATTCTTGCAAAAACTCCTAAAAGATATGAAAGATATAATTATTTTCCCTGATTTTCCTTCTCCTTTGCTATTTATTTACCAGTTACTAATTCTCTGATTTCCATAACTTCAATTACATTGGATTTTCTCATTAATTCCCGATATACAGCTAGTGTTTCTTCATTGACTCGCGCTGCATGAAATCTTTGTAGATTTTGTTGAGCGCGGAATTTCCACTTATTTAAGAGTTGGCGATCGCTCAGTAATTGTGTCAAAGTATTAGTTAAGGTGTCAATATCTTTAGGTGGGATTAAAATCCCAGCCTGACCATGATCTAAAGTTTCAGGAATCCCATCTACATTACTAGCTATAATTGCACAACCAGCTTCCCGTGCCTCCGTCAAAACTAAACCAAAAGATTCACAATGGGAAGCCAAAACAAAAATATCTGTGGCTAACATATAACGTTGTGGTTCTGGTTGGAATCCTTCAAAATGAATGCGATTATTTAAAGTTGTATTTTTCACCATAGCCTCAAACACAGGACGATCAGGTCCATCTCCTACTAAATATAAATGTGCTTCGGGAAAATCTGTGGCAATGATTTTAAATGCCTCAATTAATTCAGAAATACCTTTACGGTTATACATCCCAGCGACAGTAGTTATAGATGGATATTCCATTGCTACTGGTTGATAATCTTGAAGTTTTTTATGCCGAGGACTTCCTAAAGTACCGTTGCTAACCACTCGCAATTTTTCAGATGGAATACCGCGTCGAATCATTGAATTAGCCACTGCATTACTAACTGCAATTACCTGATCTGCTAATCCCATAAGTACAGCACTATGTTGAAATTCATTATGAACCGTAGACACTAAATGATATTCTCGATTTTTTCTAAAAATTCCCGCTAAGATAACTCCTGTCATCATGTGAACATGAACAATATCTGGTTGAAAATCATTAATTATTCGGCGATAATTCCAAGTAGCTTGAATCAGATTTAATGGTTTCCGAGACTGATTTAAGTGAAAATGTTTAACACCATAATCTGCTAATAATGTTTCATATTCTCCCCCAGCAGAAGCTACAGCAACATCCAAACCACTTTGTGCTTGTAAACAAGCTAAGTCTACGGCTACATTGACAATACCATTGCCGATTTTTTGCAGATGACTAGTAATATGTAAAATCCGCATTTAACTCTTCTCCACTGTAATGATTTACGGTTAATTTAATATGCACAGAAGTAACTGTTAGTAGAGTGCATCAGATATTAAATCCTAAGATAAATACTAGGATTCAGATTTAAAAAATATTTCTTCCGAATTTAAAAATCTCTTGATAAATCCATAGGGTAACATCCCAATTTGGGAAGGATAAGCAGCAATAGCCCTTTGTTTTTTCTCTTTTACTGATGTAATTGAAAAGCGATAAGCGGCAGCAATATATTGTAATTTTAACAGAATAAATAATGGCGATCGCCAGAATATCCAAATAGGATATTGGAAGATTTCTGTTGTCATTCCAGCTTGGTTAATTGCCTCTTTTACTAAGCTATAAGTAGCTTCATGATCTCGATGACAATCTTTACGATGAGGTAGATAAACTTCTCCTGGTTGGTAAACCTTTAGTAATTCAGAAATTTGACTAATTATCTGTTGTTTTACCTCTAAATTGAGCGTTGATAAACTGCCATCTTGGTAGTTAAAAAAATGAATTTCTGAACTATTTACTCCCAAAATACTTAACGCTGTCAAAGATTCTTGTTGACGAATATGGATAAGATTTTGAATATCTAGATTTACACCGTGAGAACCTCTACCATCAGTTAAAAAAGCTATAGCTACTGGTATTCCCTGTTCCTTTTTCCGTGCAATCATACCTCCACAACCAAAGGTTTCATCATCTTGATGAGGAGCAAAAACCATTGCTGATTTTTCGGAAAATTTTAAAGGCTGACTTCCCCAATTTAAAATCCACCATGAAACTAAACTGCAATGAATATATTGCATCTGATTTAGCAGTTTATTAGGGATAATTTTTTCTAAAGAGGTTAATACTTTATTTCTGTTCATAATTCTCAGTTTAATTCAAAACAACACTCAATTTGTTCACAAATACTTATGATAACCATTGATTATTATCGGTAATAAGTTTGTACTAATAACTATTATTATGTATTATGATAATTAACTTCTAGGAGACTTATTTATTTTTTTGATTAAATTATCATGAAAATATAAAGTTAATAAAAAGATACCAATAAGTTTTTGCACAATATTTGCCATGGATTTTATTTTCATGAATAATATCATTTCCGCCCAATCACTTACGATATAGTTCATGATTGTATTGCCTTTTCCCAATTACCAATTACCCATTACCAGCCTCAACAGATATGATAACTGTTCAACCGGACATGATATAATCAATTTATCAAAAGTCAAAATACTAAAATAAATTCAGATTCCCGAATTCTTAGAGAAGTCGGGGATATTGTCACTTATTCAAGAAAATAAACGCTATATATCATAAGTTCAATTGGTAAACAAGCACCTTTCCTTGCCAATTTTCCTCCACAAACACAAGATATTGACCATTAGCACGACGAAAAGCGCGGATACCGTAGGGAATATCAACCCAGCCACTTTTATTACCAACTTCTGGACCTGGACTCATCTTTTGTACAAGTTCCCCAGTTGCAGCTTTATAAACATATACTTCTGCGGTTTTGACCGTTACTGCAAAGACATAATCACCAGCTATACTCATAGCTGCGGTCGAGACTTTTCGCTGACCAGTAGTATCATAAGGAACTACAGTTCGCCATTTTGGGGTAGGATTTCCCCGACTCCAATTATCAAAGCGCACAATTTCCGATCCTACTACTCCAGTGTCGTCACCAAATGCAGGATGTTCAATAGTAAAACCTGATAAATACATAGTATCTGTTTCGGGAAAATACTCAATTCTTCGCAAATCATTAAAGATACTAGGAGTCTTAATTTTTTGCATCGAACTATAGGTATAAATCGGGTTTCCCTTAGTATCTATTCCCTGTAAAGGATAACGACGAATACCATCTTGAGTTCGCAAAGTTTTCCAAACATCACCTTTACTATCTACCCACCAACCTCCCATATAAGGATAGTCTTCGCTACTATCATACTCATTTTTTTCAAATGCACCATTGCCATTAATATCACGCCAAATCCACTCTCCTTTTTCTGGTTGATAGGGTGGCCAATTTCCAGTAATAGATTTACCTCCATTATTAGTACCAACAAACATTCCCGCAGGAATAGCAATTTTCCCATCTGTATTGGGTTGAAAACGATAAATTTGTAAAAAACTGCCGAACATATTTGTCAGGAATAAAAAAGGTTTTCCTTGAATACGACGCACAAAAGTACCATCTGGTGATGTATGTAAACGGGGATCTTGAGAATATTTAAAAGGATTAACGGTGTAAGCTTTATAAGTCCATTGTTGACCAGATGGCTTACTATAATCCATGACATATTGTTCTTGTTTAGTAAATAGATTAACACCATCTGTTTGTGGATCAGTATCTGCATTATCTACAAATATTAATCCTAGTAATTGCCATTGTATTTGTCCTGATGGAGAGAATTTTCTTAAATCTGTTCCTGATTTATTAAAACCATTATTATTTATATAAAAATTGCCTTTACTATCTGTACCAACTCCCGTAATTCCGTATAGTTTTGATGTTTTCACCTCTCCTGGTACACCACTAAAAATACCTTTTTTATCGCCAAAACTATCTACACGAACTGGTTGATTATTGATATTATAAATCAGCAATTGTTGATTAATGCCATTTTCTGCTATTAACAATCTACCACGATTATCAATCGCTAATGCTGATGGTTTATCAATATCTATAATTTCTTGGGGTAATTTCTTGCCTGTTTGCGAATAATTGACAATTTTTCCAGATGTCCCACTGTTTTGATTTTCAATAATCCATAAACTGCCCTTTTTATCAACTGCGATATCTCCTGGATTAGTTACAGTAAATCTATTTAATTCTTCCATGGTTTCAGTATTATAAACCAGAACCGTATTCTCACCAGCATTGCTAACAAATAGTTTATTATCTACCGTCGCTAGTCCAGTTACTTGATTGCTTTTGCTGGTAATTAACATACTTTTATCCCAGCCATTTCCTTTTGCAAAAGGTGCAGGTTTTCCTTTGAAATCATAACGTCTCACACAGTACCAAATTTGATCTTTGGGAGGATAATCTTCTTTGGTTTGATCCATTCCCCCTTGAGACATAGCAATATAAATATATTTGTTATCTACTGTTATCGCTTTACCTCCTAAACGATTCCAACCATGTGTATCTTCGAGATTTAAAATTGGTTTACCATCTTTATAAATTCCTGCTTCGCTACCAGCTTCATCCCAATAGCTATTGGTATAAATAGTCCCATCATCTTTGACATACATTCCCTCAATATTATTTTGTACTCGCAATTTACCATTACCAATGGTATTTCCTAACCAGGAAGTTGTATAAGTGATTTCCGAAATTTTAGATGTTTTATTTTTTAACTGAATTTTAGTATTGGCCGTATTTCCTAAATCCATTATCATTCCTATGAACGTCACTATTAGTCCACAGGTTACACCAAGAAAAATGTTAAATATAATTTTTTTTCGCCAATATCTACTCTGAAATAAACTATTAATATATTCGTTAATTTTGTGGTGAATTTTACTAAGCTGAAATAATTTATTGTTCATAGCAATTTTTTGATTATCAGTTAATCAACCATTAAAAATGTTTCAAAACCCAGAGTAATCTGCTTGAAAAACTTCTAATTTACATTTCTTACTCATAAACTAACAAATAAATATGAATCTGTATATTATTTTATCGAAACTTCATCAAATCAATAAAATATACTTTAAAAATAACTACATTATACTCAATACAGGAATACTCTTACTCTCTTGGGTAAGTCCTGGAATACTCTAAATATATTTTTTTGATATATTTTGCTTATAGAAATAAAATATTTTTCAGATTTAAGCTGATTTTAATTTCCAGCTTTGTATGAGAAGATAATACTGAAAAAATGATCTTGGTAATGGAACGTAAAGATACAAAATCCCATACACAATCTGCGGCGATTTTGACCTTGGGTACGGGTTGGTTTCCTAAAACACCCGGAGGATTGGAACGATATATTTATGAATTAACTCATAAATTAGCAGCACAGAAAGATGAAATAGAATTGTGTGGAGTTGGTTTACCAGCAGATGCAAAAAATACACAAATTAAGTTAACTAATTTAGCTAATCCAGATAGTAAAATTAGTTCTAGACTATTCTCAATTCGTCATAACTTTAAAAAAACAAGATTAGGTAAACCTGACGCAATTAATCTCCATTTTGCATTATACAGTTTTCCAATTTTAGACATCTTACCCAAGGGAATACCTGTTACCTTTAACTTTCATGGTCCTTGGGCTTCCGAAAGTCAAGAAGAAGTAACTAATAAAAAATTTAGTATTTGGCTAAAACAAAAATTAATAGAACAAAGCACTTATAATCGGTGCGATCGCTTTATTGTTCTTAGTAAAGCTTTTGGTCAGATATTACATCAAAAATATCAAATTCCCTGGCAAAAAATTCACATCATTCCTGGTGGAGTTGATATTGACCACTTTCAGAATAATCTATCACGTCAAGAAGCAAGAATAAAACTAGGTTGGCCAAGCAACAGACCAATATTATTTACTTCCCGTCGCTTAGTTCATAGAATGGGTATTGATAAATTATTAGCAGCAATTGCTATGATTAAAATACAAGTCCCTGACATTTGGTTAGCAATAGCTGGCCGTGGTCATATTCAGGCTTTACTTCAACAAAAAGCTCAAGCATTAGGTTTAGAAAATCATGTAAAATTCTTGGGTTTTTTACCTGATGAACATTTACCTCTAGCTTATCAATCTGCTGATTTAACTATAATGCCTAGTCAATCTTTTGAGGGGTTTGGATTAGCTATTCTTGAATCTTTAGCTTGTGGTACTCCGGTTTTATGTACCCCCGTGGGCGGAATGCCAGAAATTTTACAAGGCTTTTCTCCAGGTTTAATTACTGAATCAATCACCGTAGAAAGTATCGCTGATAAGTTAACACAAATTATGTTAGCTAAACTTCCTCTACCTTCTAGGGAAGAATGTCGCAATTACACAATTAAACATTATAATTGGACGAATATCGCTCAAGAAGTTCGTCAAGTTCTCTTAGCTTAAATTGATTATAGAAATTCCATGAAAATTGTATGAAAATTCTATTTTTAGACCAAAGTGGTAAACCAGGTGGTGCTGAATTGTGTTTAGCAGATATTGCTAAACCTTATGGTAAAAATGCTCTGGTTGGTTTATTTGCAGATGGTGATTTTAGAAAGTTACTCGAAAAATATCAAATTCCTGTGGAGGTTTTAACAACTCAACCAATTAATGTTAATAAAGACAGTGGTTTATTGCCAGCATTAAGCAGTTTAAGACAAATCATACCTTTAATTAATCAGGTCTGTCAACGGGCAAAGAACTATGATTTAATCTATGCTAATACCCAAAAGGCTTTAATTGTCGGAGCAATATCTAGTTTATTAGCTCGTCGTCCTCTGGTTTATCATTTACATGATATTCTTTCTTTAGAACATTTTAGCCAAACTAATCTCCGGGTTGCTGTTAATTTAATCAATGCTTGTGCATCTTTGGTAATTGCTAATTCTCAAGCTAGTAAAATGGCATTTTTAAAAGCTGGAGGAAAATCAAATTTAGTTCACGTTGTTTATAATGGTTTTGAGATAAAAAATTATGATGTTGATGAGTTAGAAGTTATCAATCTCAGGAAAAATCTCCAATTAGAAGATAAGTTTGTGATTGGACATTTTAGCCGTCTTTCTCCTTGGAAGGGACAACATATTTTAATTGATGCTCTTTCCCTATGTCCAGAAAATGTGATAGTAATTTTAGTTGGTGATGCTTTATTTGGTGAACAGGAATATGTGCAGAATCTCCACCACCAAGTAACTGCATTGGGGTTAGAAAATCGAGTTAAATTTTTGGGATTTCGCTCGGATATTCCCCAATTAATGACTATGTGTGATTTAATTACTCATAGTTCTACCGCACCTGAACCTTTTGGAAGGGTTATTATTGAAGCTATGCTGTGCGGTAAACCTGTTATTGCTGCTGAAGCTGGAGGTGTAATAGAATTAGTAGAAAATGGTATTAATGGTTTTTTAGTCACACCCGGAAAACCTGAAGAATTAGCGCAAGTAATTAATAACTGTCTTCAAGATTCTGCAAAAACCGCAATGATTGCTAATCATGCTAAAATTACTGCTAGTCAACTTTTTGATGTTAATATTATTAATCAGCAAATTCAAAAATTATTAAAATCAATTTAGCAGAACTCAGATCCCGGACTGCTTGGAGAAGTCGGGAATCTGGATTTTGAGAAAAAATGTATACTATGGGTATGGGTGGAATTTTTCCGCTTCTATAAATTAATAAGTGGTCAAGTAAATTGTCGTGGCTAAAGTTGTATTAGAAAACGTTTATAAAAGCTTTCCCTCCCGCAGTGGGAAATCTGCAAAGGGACACACAGACGGTTCTGATGATGTCAGTGTTTTACGACGCATTAATTTAACCATTGCTGATGGTGAATTTATGGTGTTGGTGGGTCCGTCTGGTTGCGGTAAAAGCACTTTGTTGAGGTTAATCGCTGGTTTAGAAGTGATGACTGGTGGTAACATTTCCGTAGGCGATCGCTTAATTAATGATTTACCCCCGAAAGCTAGAGACATCGCTATGGTGTTTCAAAGTTACGCTCTCTACCCCCACATGACTGTATATGATAACATCGCTTTTGGTTTACGTCGTCAGTTTGGTGATCAGGAAGCAGGGAAAACAAAATTTACTCAATGGAGTGAAAATCTATTGGTAGCTTTGACGAAAAAGTTACCGAAAAAATTACGCTATATTTCCCCAAAGGAAAGAATTGTCGCGGAACAAGTAGAAAAAGTTGCAGTTTTATTACAAATTGAATCTCTGTTAAATCGTTTACCTAAACAACTGTCTGGAGGACAAAGACAACGGGTAGCATTAGGTAGAGCGATCGCTCGCAATCCTCAAGTATTCTTAATGGATGAACCATTATCTAATTTGGATGCTAAACTTAGGGCTGAAACTCGTAGTCAAATTGTCAAGTTACAACATCAACTGGGAACAACGACAATTTATGTCACCCATGATCAAACTGAAGCGATGACAATGGGCGATCGCATTGCGATTATGTCAGAAGGTAAGATCCAACAAGTCGCACCTCCCTTAGAACTTTATAACCGTCCTGCGAATCGCTTTGTGGCTGAATTTATTGGTTCTCCACCCATGAATTTTATCCCGGTGGAATTTCACGCACCTTTAGTAATTAGTCATGCTAATTTCCGTTTTACTCTCCCAGATACTTGGGGAAGTGCTTTACAACCCTATGATGGTAAAACTTTAATATTGGGTATTCGTCCAGAACATTTAACTTTGAGTGTACCTGCTACGAAAAATTTACCAGTAAAAGTTGATTTAGTAGAAAATCTGGGAAATGATACTTTTTTATCTGTAAAAATTTCTGACCCTGATGTACACCATCCAGATGGACAGTCTTTACAGGTAAGAGTTCCACCAGATAGAGTTATCAATGTAGATGAACAACTTTGGCTATCGTTTGTACCTGATAAGCTACATTTTTTTGATACAGAAACACAGTTAGCAATATTTCCCAAATAGAGAGCGATAATACAGCCTATTTTAATTTTAGGTTTATCAAGTACACCCCTCCCCAATCTTTGCTCAGGGGTGGAGTATTTTTGTAACTCAGGAATTTGCAATCTATTGTAGATGGTATAAGATTACACTATTAAGTGCGGAATATCCATTATTGTTCATTATAAATATTGTTTCTTGTTTGATTTGATCATTTTATGTATAATACTGATATATTTATCATAAACGGGTGATTATCAGGATTATCGGGCATTTACCATGAAATTTGATTTAACAAGATTTTATCAAGCTTGTAACCCTAACAAAACTCTTGATCAAAGTAAAGCTGAAGATAGACAATATTACATTGATTTTTCCGAGGTACGGGGTGCAGAAATTATTAGGGAATTTAAAAGAACTATTACTTTACTTTCTCCAGAAATTCCCACTTGTCAATTATTTACAGGACATATTGGTTGTGGTAAATCTACTGAATTACTGCGGTTAAAAGCAGAATTGGAAAACTCAGAATTTCATGTAGTTTATTTTGAGTCTAGCCAAAGTTTAGATTTAGCCGATATTGATATTACAGATATTTTACTAGCGATCGCTCGTGAAGTTAGTCAAAGTTTAGAAGCAGCAGAAATTAAACTCAAACCAGGATACTTTCAAAATCTATTTACAGAAATAGCGGAACTTTTACAAACCCCCCTAGATATTGGTTTTGAAGCGGAATTATCCGTAGGTATTGGCAAAATTACCGCTAAAACAAAGGATAGTCCTAAATTGCGGAGTCAACTGCGACAATATTTAGAACCTCGTACCAATGGAATCTTAGAATCAATTAATCAAGAATTGCTTATCCCCGCAACAGAAAAACTAAAAAAACGCGGTAAAACAGGTTTAGTGGTGATCATTGATAATCTAGATAGGATAAATGATACTGTTAAACCAAATGGTCAAGATCAACCAGAATACCTATTTGTAGACAGGGGTGAACAATTAAATAAATTAAAGTGTCATGTTGTTTATACAATTCCCCTAGTTCTCATATTTTCTAACGCTTTAGGTAGGTTAACAAATCGCTTTGGAGTAGATCCTAAAGTTTTACCAATGGTAGCAGTCAAACAGAGAAATGGCACAGATTATTCCGCAGGAATCACGCTATTACAAGAAATGATTATGAAAAGAGCCTTTCCCGGAGTTAGCGCAGAAGAAAGTCAAAATTTAATTACAAGAATATTTGATAGTCCTGAAACATTAAAACGACTTTGTCAAGTTAGCGGTGGTCATTTGCGTAACTTGTTAATGTTATTATTTCGTTGTTTACAAATGGAAGACACACCAATTTCTCGAAAATGTCTGGAAACAGTGATCAAAAAACGTTGTAATGAGTTAAATTTAGCAATTACACCTGACGAATGGGATTTATTACAGGAAGTACGAAAGACAAAAAACTATAGAGGAGATGAAAAATATGATATCCTACTTCGCAGTATGTTTGTATTTGAATATCGAGACGAAAATGGATCTTGGTTTGATATTAACCCAATTTTAATAGAAACCTAGGGTGTGTTAGAAATGTAGGGTGTGTTAGCGACAGCGTAACGCACCATTTTGATTTTTTGCAAGCCTCTAAAAACCTAAATATCTTAACTGAAATGAGGAAACCATATCATGAATAATCCAGAAATCTCCCCCGATAATAATCAAAATTCCTTGCGAACGGTATTCAGAGCAATTAATTTTTCTCAAGGTCAATTATCGTTGATTTTTCTCCGTTGTAATTATGCAAAATTACGTCAGCAAATATCAGCACAAATTCATCAAGTTTCCTCTATTCCTATTAAAGAAATAACTTTAACAGCATCTACAAAAAGTTTGTACAATCAAATATCTCAAGAATTGGGAAATGAACAACCACCAGCCTTAATGATTTCTGGTTTAGACTCTGTAAAAAACATTGATGTAATTTTGAATCTGTCTAATCAAATTCGAGAGGAATTTAGAAAAAACTTCCCCTTTCCAATTTTGATTTGGATAGATGATCAAATTCTTAAAAAAATTATCCGCGTCGCACCAGATTTAGAAAATTGGGGGAGTATTCTGGATTTTGAAAATGATGCAGAGGATTTAATTAATCTCCTTCGAGAAAAAACAGAAGAAATATTTATTAATGATCATATTCCCAGTCCTCAAGTTTACCAAGAAATAGAATTTGCAACTCAGGACTTACAAAATAGAAAAGCAGTAATAAACCCAGAAATACAAGCTGGTTTAAATTTGGCCTTTGGTTTACGGGAATATCAACAAGATCATTTAGATCATGCTTTAAGTTATTTTCAAAAAAGTCAAGAATTTTGGCAAAATAATCTAAATAATAATCTAAATAATAATTTAGAACGTTATGGGATAATATTGGTAAAAATATCTTTGGTTTATACTCGCAAAGCGGAAATTAACAATAGTGAAGATCTAGAGAATTGGCAAAATTCTAGAAATTATTTACAGCAAGCTGTAGAGATTTTTGAAAAAGCCCAAAGATTAGATCTAGTAATTCAATATATCAACGATTTAGGGGAAATATTCCGACATTTAAAAGCGTGGAATGATTTAGAAAATCTAGCTCAAAAATCTCTGAAACTATCTGAAAATCTAGAGACATTTCCTGGAACATCTCTACAACATTCACAAATGTGGTTAGGTCAAAATTACGGTTTTCTCGCAGAAGTAGCTTTAGAAAATCAAGACTATCCAAAAGCAAATCAATACGCACAACAAGCAATAGATATTTTAACTAAAATTCCCAATTTACCCTCCCAAGCATATAGCCAATATCGTTTATTTATGTCCCATTCTCAAGTGGGTTTAGGGGAAATATCCGCAGCTATTCAAACCTTAGAAACTGCTAAAAATCAAAGTTATCATCAATATAATCCTAAACTTTATATTGCGATTTTAGAAAAATTAAGTTTTCTCTATTTCCAAGAAAAACAATATTTAAAAGCCTTTAATCTCAAACAAGAAAAATTACAAATTGAACAACAATATGGTTTTCGGGCTTTTGTTGGTGCTTGTTATCTAAACCCCCAACGTCAAATTATCAATACTCCCTTACCCGGAGAACAGAGGGGAGTCGAAAACTTGGAAAATATCGGTACAATTGCTAGAGAAATTTCTGCTTCAGGAAGAGAACAAGATGTTAAACGGTTGCGGGAAAGAATCGCAGGAACTCAACATAAATTAACTGTAATTCATGGTCAGTCTGGAGTTGGTAAAAGTTCGATTTTGCAAGGTGGTTTAATTCCCGCTCTTCAACAAGAACCCATTGGAGAACGGAACGCTGTACCTATATATTTACGAGTTTATACAAATTGGATAGAACTTTTAGGAGAGCATTTAAAATCAACAAAATCAACCAATGATCAATTATCCCTACATTCTACGGAGACAATTATTCAACAATTGCGAAAAAATGCTGATAAATATTTATTAACGGTTTTGATATTTGACCAATTTGAGGAATTTTTCTTTGTTTATACTGATAAAATCCAGAGAAAACCATTTTATGACTTTTTCCGCATCTGTTTAGATATTCCTTTTGTAAAAATAGTTCTTTCCTTACGGGAAGATTATTTACATTATTTATTAGAATTAGACCGTTTAGTTGATTTGACAGTCACTAATAATAATATTCTTGATAAAGATATTCGCTATTATTTAGGTAACTTTTCTCCCGCTGACGCTCAAACAGTAATTCAAAGCCTCACGGAAAAAACTCGGTTTTATTTACAAGCAGAATTAATTACGGAATTGGTCAAACAATTAGCGGGAGATATGGGGGAAGTGAGACCCATAGAATTACAAATTGTGGGAACACAATTACAAACTGAACAAATTACAACCTTAGCAAAATATCGAGAATTTGGCAATAAGGAAAAGTTAGTAGAAAAGTTTTTAAAAGATGTGATTAAAGACTGTGGTTCAGAACATGAACAAGTAGCACGACTAGTATTATATTTACTCACAGATGAAAATAATACCAGACCTTTAAAAACCAAAGATGAATTAGTAGTACAATTACCAGAAAGTGAAAATCTGGATTTAGTTTTGATTTTAAATATCTTCGTTGCGTCCGGTTTAGTCTTACTATTACGAGAATCTCCAGCAGATAGATATCAGTTAGTACATGATTATTTAGTTGAGTTTATTCGTCAACAGCAGGGAAATGAATTATTAGCAAAATTAGCTCAAGCTCAAGCAGAATTACAGCAGGAAAAGGAAGCTAAACAAATAATAGAAACAGCCAGAATTAAAGCTGAAGCACAAATTAAAGAAGCACAAAAAAGATTAAAATTAAGTTCTGGTTTAGCTGCGGGTTTTATAGTAATTGCAGCTATGGCCTCTGTTTATTCCTTCAATCAATTTAGAGAAGCTGATATTGCTAAACAAGCGACAAAACTAGAACAAGGTGGAGTCAATGTTTTAAGACAATTTCAACTCCAAGAATTACCATCTTTAGTCGCTGCTATCCAGAATGGTAAAACTTTAAAAACATTAGTTAAAAACAGTCCCCTAGACAAATATCCCACCACTAGTCCTATTTATGCCCTAAATAATATCCTCGATAATATCAAAGAACGTAACCAGTTTCAGGGACATCAGAGTGCTGTCAATAGTGTAAGTTTCAGTCCCGACGGTAAAACCATTGCTACTGCTTCATTAGACAATACAGCGCGGTTGTGGGATTTACAGGGGAATTTGCTACAGGAATTTAAAGGACATCAGGATTTTGTCTATAGTGTAAGTTTCAGTCCCGACGGTAAAACCATTGCTACTGCTTCATTAGACAATACAGCGCGGTTGTGGGATTTACAGGGGAAATTGCTACGGGAATTTAAGGGACATCAGGATTCTGTCTATAGTGTAAGTTTCAGTCCCGACGGTCAAACCATTGCTACTGCTTCTGATGACAAAACAGCGCGGTTGTGGGATTTACAGGGGAATTTGCTACAGGAATTTAAAGGACATCAGGGTTATGTCTATAGTGTAAGTTTCAGTCCCGACGGTAAAACCATTGCTACTGCTTCATTAGACGATACAGCGCGGTTGTGGGATTTACAGGGGAATTTGCTACAGGAATTTAAAGGACATCAGGGTTCTGTCTGGGGTGTAAGTTTCAGTCCCGACGGTCAAACCATTGCTACTGCTTCTAGGGACAACACAGCGCGGTTGTGGCCTGTGCGGAATTTAGACCGGGTACTTAAAGATGGTTGTGCTTGGGTAAAGGATTATTTACACAATCCGGGGATTGAGTTGAGTGATCAAGATCGTTGGTTATGTGATGATATCTGATGGCGTGGCGTGGTAATATAGCAAGGCAAGAGGCAAGAGGAAAGTGATCAAAAACGAGGAGAGACATAAATGATAAATCAATCTTTTGTCAATAGTCAAACTCTCTATGAGCAAGATTTTTATTTATGGACAAAAGCAATTGTTCAGCATTTAAAAGAAAATAGATTTAATGACATAGATATACCTAATTTAATTGCAGAAATTGAAAGCATGGGTAAAAGTGAAAAACGGGAGTTAAAAAGCCGTTTAATTGTATTATTGATCCACTTAATCAAATGGCAATATCAACCAGAAAAACGCAGTGAAAGTTGGCGCAGTACGATTACAGAACAACGTATTTGTATTGAAGCATTATTAGAAGATAGTCCTAGCTTACAACCTTTACTCATAGAAATTTTCCCAGATTGTTATGAAAAAGCTCGTTCTAAAGCATCTGAAGAAACGGGAATTAAATTGAATTTCTTTCCTCAAGAATCTCCCTTTACTTTAGATGAAACTTTGAATGCTTATTTTTTGAATAATTAAATCAGTCAACACAATCAAACCAAATTGTGTTTTCCTCTTCCTCCGTGAACTCTGTACCTGGAGTGGTTATTAAAAAACTCCAGTAAACACTCATAGTCCTAAGTAAGTGAGCGGAAAAAAACCGACACAAGTAACGAAAAGTAAAGTTGCCCAAAACCTGTTCCCTGTTCCCTGTTCCCTGTTCCCTTGTCATAACGACAATTTTTAACGCCAACCCACTTATATATTCCGCAACGCAGACCAACTACTAGCAATAGGCATTCTCCAACCAGTCCCAAAAGCGCGGTCAGTGATTTTTAAACCTGGTGCAGCTTGTCTGCGTTTAAATTCCGCACGAGATAATAACTGTAATACCTTATCTACAACTACCGGGTCATGACCTGCGGTAACAATTTCTGCCGCTGATTGATGTTGATGCAGCAAACGGTCGAGAATATCATCTAAAATATCATAAGCTGGTAGAGAATCTTGGTCAACTTGACCCGGTTTAAGTTCCGCACTGGGCGCTTTTGTAAGAATATTTACGGGAATAACCTCTTTTTGATGATGAGAATTTAACCATTTGCAAAGAGAATAAACGCGAGTTTTGGGAACATCTGCAATCACAGATAAACCCCCATTCATGTCACCATAAAGAGTACAATAACCAACAGCCATTTCTGATTTATTGCCAGTAGATAAAAGCAAATAACCGAACTTATTAGAAATTGCCATTAACAAATTACCACGAATGCGAGATTGGAGATTTTCTTCTGCTATCCCAAATTCTGTACCCGCAAATAAATCATTTAAAGATTGATCAAAAGCTTGCATTAGTTCCCCAATAGGTAAAATCTCGGTTTGAATATCTAAATTTTCTGCTAATGCTAAAGCGTCACTAATAGAATGTTCTGAACTATAGGGAGAAGGCATTAAAATACCAATTACATTTTCTTTACCTAATGCCGCAGTCGCAATAGCAGCAACTAAAGCAGAATCAACTCCCCCACTTAAACCTAATAAGACCTTAGAAAAACGACATTTATGAACATAATCTTTAACTCCTAAAACCAAAGCCTTCCAAATTTCCCCTTCTTCAGATTCATAAACAGGGGAAATATTACCTAATACTAAATCTTCTTGATTTGCATCAAATTCAACAGTGATAAAATCAGATACAAAACCCTGACCACGAGCGATAACTTCCCCTTGTTTATTAACAGCAAAACTGCGGCCATCAAAAATCAAATCATCATTTCCGCCAACCTGATTTGTATAAATAATCGGTTTTTGGAAATTAACAGCACTATGTTTTAACATTGCTTCCCGCAGATTTTGCTTACCAACAGTATAGGGAGAAGCGGATAAATTAACAATTAAATCTATATTGGAATTTACTAAATCTGCCATGGGATTAATTGGGTAACTGCGCTTACCCCAAAATTCCTCATCATTCCATAAATCTTCACAAATTGTCACACCAATTTTCAGATGATCTAATATCAGATAATTGGCTTCTAGTCCATGTTCAAAATAACGATGTTCATCAAAAACATCGTAAGTTGGTAATAGTCTTTTATGAAAAAATTGCTGAATTTTGCCATTTTCTAATAAAGCCATACTATTAAATAAATTTTTCCCCCCAGTTATACCCCCTTGGGAATTTTTCACAACCGTTCCCACTAATACAGCTAAATTTGCGGGTAAATCTTCAGCCAATTTTTGTAATGTCTGATCCATTGCGACTACAAAACTAGGATTTAGTAATAAATCTCTGGGTGGATAACCACAAATTGATAATTCAGGTGTTAATAATAAACGGACACCTGTTAATGATGCTTGTTGGCACATTTCCAGAATTTTTTCAGCATTTCCAGATAAATCACCAATAAGAGGATTAATTTGAGCAATAGCGATTTTCATGATCATCAAAAAGGGAATAGGGAATAAATAAAATAAATCTCATTTTAGACTGCACAAAATCACAATCATCTGTATTTATCAGCGTTAATCAGCGTTTAATCATTTCTACCTCCTTTCTTCATTAAATAAATACTAAAGGTTTATCTTTAAACGGTGCAAATGCTGCTTGGTTAAATTTATATAAACTCGCAGGTCTTCCCGCACCTCGTGATACTTTAATGCCAGTATCTGATAAAAAACCTAGTTTGAGTAACCGCGCTCGGAAATTAGAATAATCGGCAAAGTTTTCTCCTAAAACTGTGGTATATAGTTGATATAAATCGTTGAGAGTGAAGGTTTCTGGTAATACCTCAAAAGCTACAGGACTATATTCTAATTTATTTTTTAATCTTCTATGTCCATAGGTAATAATTTCATTATGATCAAATGCTAACTGTGGCAATTTTTGCAGAGGATACCAAGCAATACCAGCGACTTTATCAGCAATTAATTCTGCTTCTTCAAATCGTACTAAGGCAAAGTAACTAACTGATAAATAACGAACTCCATAACTAGCAATTTCTTCTCTAGGTTCAGGTCTAGGACTGCTAAAAGTATAAAGCTGTTCTAAATAAAGATTATTTACTTTTATTTTCTCAGCCATGATACGATAGGCAGCATCTTCTAAAGATTCTCCTTGCCTAACTAAAGTACCGGGAAGAGTCCAATAATTTAAACATGATTCTTGTTTTCCTATAACCAAAAGAACTAATAACTGATTTTGGGCAGTATTTACAGAAAAAATCACATTATCAACACCAACTTTAAATTCAGCTAAAAGTTGTTGATTTATGGGGTGGAAAATCTTTTTTTGGTGATGTATTGGCATTTGTATAAATGCTGTTGATGAATATAGGCAACTACGGGAGGTGTGAGAGTATTAATATCTCCTTGTTCACGAAAAGCGGTAGAGGAAACATCTAAACCAATTAAATTAGCAATGGCAATTTTTCCTCCCATTTGTTTAACATTTTCTAAACTTGAATTATCTATGATATATCCTGGTCTGGGAATTATTAGTAGCTGCACTTGCTGTAATAAATCTTGAATATGATACCAGCGTGATAATTGATTTACTAAATCAGCACCAATTACTAAAGTATATTCAATATGTTCACCCCACTTTAATTTGGCTTTTTCTACAGTTTCTAAGGTTCTCCAACTGCTCAAATCTTGTTCTAAAGCAATATTTTTTCTAGAAACATTAATATCTTTAATTAACAATTCTAACATGACCGCACGATGAGATAAAAGCGTTTGTTGCGATTTTAGAGGATTATCCGCAGCCCAAACAGCTACCCAATCATAATGTTCAGATAACCATTTAAGAATTACTAAATGTCCCGCAGTCGGTGGATCAGCACTTGTACCAAATAAAGCAATTTTCATGATACTTTCAGGATGTTGCTAGAATGTCTCTTTAGTTTATGGTAATATTTACTATAAATAATGTCAAGCCCTAGTTAATGAATGGTGACAAATTCCCTAAAATCCTATATTTACAAGGGGAATTATCTATAATTTTACGAATAATTCACATTTCTTAATAGTAAAAACTATTATTTTCACCCCAAAATGCCTAATTATAAATTTTCGGTTACAATTAGGAGTAAATCAAAATCATGATTATAAAGTATTGCAAAGTTATCTGAAAAAATATTGTGTTAAGTATAGATATATGGAGAATAGGAGCAAATAAATAATGGCGGTATTATAATGTAAGCATCGCAGATTAAAAAACTGAAAAAAAGAGGCTATAAGATTATGGCTATTTCCAGAATGCTTACTAATATGGCTCAGTTTATTTCTGAAGCCTTTATGCGGATTTTTACCCCTGCCAATGACGCTTATCCTGTGATTGGGGTACAGCCTTTTACCGGTAGTATGTATAAGAGAGGTAGAGCGGCTTGGTAGCTTTTGATTTGATAAAAGTTACAATCTACGACGATCATCATTGATATTAACCAAGGTCAGGTACAATCTATCTTACCTTGGTTTTACCTTATTTAAGGAAGAGGAGATCCCTGTCACCTGTTTTTAAGTATTTTACCGTAATTCCTTAAAAAAAACAAAGATTCTAGTAATCTGTGGATTTCTGTGTATATATTGAAACTTGGTTAAGCTCAAATAGAGCCAGACAATTGGCAATCTCAAAATACATCAGATCAGCTAATGATGTAGAATTATCTAGATAAATTCAAGTTCTATTAATTGGATTAGGATTACTAGAACCATGAAATGATTTACTTAAAATATTTCCTGGCTAATTAGTCAATTAACGTCAATTAACGTCAATAAATCCCCAAATTAATCATTAATTATAAATTAAATTAATTATAAATTGGGGATTCAAAACCTAGAAATTACATTTCTCCTAACATTCCTTCCACTCTATTAACACTATCTAGATCATTGCTAAGACGATATAAACTTAAAGCTTTTCGTAAAGCGCTAGTTGCTTGGCTATTTTGACCCTTCTTTTTAAACATTCCTGCCATTAACTCATAAGTGCGGGGGTTATTTTGATTGAGTTCTAGTGCTTTTTGATATGCCCACATAGCAGATTCAAAATCGCCTAATATTGCCTGAGTAACGCCCAAACCTAAATAGGCGTTAATATTATTACGATTAAGTTGAATGGAACGACGATAAGCTTCTTTAGCTCCAGTAATATCCTTTGTAGCACTTTTAATGTAACCCACAGCATAATAAAAATCGCTGTTATTGGGATTAATAGCAATAGCCTGACGATAAGCATTTAAAGCTGAGGGAAAATTTCCTATTTGAGTATATAAGTAGCCAATACCAGCATGAATTCTCGCATTTCGGGGATCTAATTTTGCCGCTTGTTGATAAACAGCGATCGCTCCACTATAATCTTTATTATCTACAAGTCTTTTTCCGTCTTCTATCAAGCTTTTCAACTCTGCATTGTCAGCTTGTGCTAATAATAGATCAACTTTGGCCACTACAGGTGTGCTAGTGAAGAAACATCCCAATAATAAGACAGTTAAGACAAATGATGTTTTTTTGTACACAGTCAATTTCCTTAGATTTTCTTCAATTGTTCTTATTCATACATTAAAACAAAAATATTTATTTTTGTAATCTCTATTTATTCATATTTACATAATATATATTATTATATAATAGTCTTTTCTTAAAATCACTTGACATTTTCGGCATTATAGCAATAGATTAAGACTTTAACCCATCCGTACTCATAAATAATGTTTAAATAAATCTATGATTTTAACTACTACTGACGTTATTCAAGGTGCTGTAATTCAGTCATACTTAGGTATTGTGACAGCAGAAGTTGTATATGGTAGCAATTTCCTGCGGGATTTTTTAGCGAGTATTCGGGATATTGTCGGTGGCCGCACTGGTAGCTATGAGCGTCTCTTTGAAGAAGGACAACGCAAAGCAATGGAAGAATTAGAACAAAGGGCGCAACGTTTAGGCGCGGATGCGATTGTTGGTATTGCAGTTGATACAGGCACAATTAATGTTGATCAATCTGGTGTTTTATTAGTAATTACGGCCACAGGAACAGCCGTAAAAATTCGTTAATATTTCGTTAATATTTTGCTAATTTTGTAGCAAACATTTATTCATCTTTAAGTAATAAAATATTACTGAATCTACCACTTCAAAAATGCTTCCTCAATTCCTTTTTCTCTTCTAACTTTAGAATCAGTTTCAAACCAGGTAATAATTTGCTTTGTCGTCAGTTCCTCAATAGAAACATCATATTCTTGAGCAATATGTTGTAAAATCCGCAAAGAAGAAATAGTCAATCTCGTTAAAAACTTCTCAGGAGAAGACAACAAAGCCGCGTCAACTTGAGCAGATTCTTCAGCAGATAAAAATTGAGTTGATGATTGATTAGGTCCGATATCCATAAAAATTCAAAATTTTGTTTAATCGAGAAATTGGCTTTCTACCATTAAATCATATTATTGTAATCCCTGAGCAATAAAAGCGGAAGTTTTAATACAGTTACCTGGTGGGGAAAGTTGGTTTAATCGCAAGTAAAGATCCCCGACTTCTTACTTTAATCTTTGGTAAATCATGTTAATTTATCAAAGAAGTTGGGGATATACAGCAGTTCCCGATATTATGAAGTACAGATATTAATAATAAAACTCTTGTGGTGCGGGCATCTTGCCCGCACTGTACCTCACTCAAACCTACTTGCTGTAAATTTAACGGTAGGTAAATCATTTGTTCGTTTATGTGAAATTATTGATTGAGTGCGATCGCAATTTCCATGACTCATACAACTACTGTTTTACTTTTGTTTTAAGTATTATTGAAAACGGTTATATTATATTACAATGAGTTAAGATATATTTTAGATACTATGTAAGTACAAAATTTGTAGTATTATGATGATTGGAAGACTTAGGAAAACTTAGACTTACTAGCCTTTCTCAGGACAATAATAACCAACAAAGTTTGAATAAAAAATTGAGAATTTTTGCAGACTTTAATAATGCTGATGAAAATGGTCGTCTGCGTTTAAATTGTACTGGTACAATTGAAGATTTAGCACGTCAAAAAATTGAATTATAAGATGGTCAAACCCTAACTTTTTATAGCGAAGATTTAGAACTTGAAGGAATAGTTAAACATTCTCCAGAAGAGAATATTTGGGTGGCGGTAATTGATTGGGATAATATTAGACTGGAAGATTTATCTAAATTGATAGATATACCTATAGTCTTCTAATTCTTCCAAACACATTTCAATAACTTCTTTAATATTATTCATGAGTTCATCAATAGTTTCACCCTGACTATAACAGGCTTTAAGTTGAGGAACTTCACCAATATACATACCATCTTCATCTCTTTCAATTACCACATAAAATTCTTTATTTTTCATAGTTTTCCTGATCCTTATCTGCGTCTATCCGCGTTTATCCGCGTTCAATTACTTCCACCCAACCACCTACCTTTTCTGCACCAAATAACCACAACGATGTTCACCATGAATCAACCAGTGAGTCCGTTCAACAGTACAATCTGGGAGAATAGCCGCAAACATTTCCAACTCATGATCACAAACACTGGGAAAAGATTCCGCAACATCAGAAATAGCGCAGGTATGTTCCACAAAAATGAATCTTTCTCCACCCCCACCACTAGCATCTGACTCCACAGGGTGAAATTCCGCCATAAAACCTTCCTGCTTTCGCAACTCTATCAAAGTTGCGACCCGTTCCCGCAAAGAACCATTACCCACCCGTTCCCGGTATTCTTGGGCTTTGCGTTCCCACTGTTTCCGTAAAATAGACTTTACTTGGTCACGTCCCACAGTTTCGGCTAAGGTGTCCAGAAGAGAAATTGCAAACTCGCCATAACCATCATTTAAGCGGTTAGCGTTTTTTTGCAAGCGGGATCTTCCCCGCTGACTCAGTTGATAAAGGTGCTGCGGTCTCCCCATACTCTGCTGTCCTGATACCGAATACAAAACTAGTTTCTCCGTCTCTAAATCCTTTAAATGACGGCGAATAGCTTGGGGACTCACATCTAAAAAGTTAGCCAACTCAACAGCCGTTGCTTGTGAGTGTTTCAATAGATACTCTAGGATATCTTGCTTAGTTGAGGTCTGCTGGGTAGTCGCCATGTTCTCTACTAGACGCTTCGCAAACGTCCCAAAATAAAATTTTTAGAAAATTTGACTTAAACAACATTCTTGTTGTTAATCTATCGTACAATGAAATGTAGATTAAACAACCGCCGAATTGTTTTAGTCGTTAAGCCTATTCTAGCAGTCTTGTTAGCAATCGGTAATAAAAAACGGGAATTAGCATCATGCAGCCCGTCGCCCATCCTTTAAAGAGAACACAAGAGAACCGATGAGCGCATCTGTCACCACCTTAGTCAACCAACCTTACAAGTACGGCTTTGTTACCGACATTGAAGCTGATACTATCCCCCGTGGGTTAAGCGAAGATGTCGTCCGCCTAATTTCCGCTAAAAAGAACGAACCGGAATTTATGCTGGAATATCGTCTCCGCGCCTATCACCAATGGCTGAAAATGACAGAACCAACTTGGCCTCATGTCAAATATCCGCCTATTAATTATCAGGATATTATTTATTATTCCGCACCGAAACAAAAGAAAGCAAAACTCAACAGTTTGGATGAAGTTGACCCCACTTTATTGGAAACTTTTGAAAAATTGGGTATTTCTCTTTCCGAACAAAAACGATTAGCTAATGTTGCTGTTGATGCGATTTTTGATAGTGTTTCGGTGGCGACTACATTTAAAGAAAAACTCGCGGAAGATGGTGTCATATTTTGCTCTATTTCCGAAGCTTTACAAGAACACCCAGAACTAATTAAAAAATATTTGGGTAGCGTTGTTCCTATTGCTGATAATTATTTTGCTGCTTTAAATGCAGCGGTATTTAGTGATGGTTCTTTCGTTTATATCCCCAAGGGCGTAAAATGTCCAATGGAATTGTCAACCTATTTCCGCATTAACTCCGGTGATACAGGACAATTTGAACGGACATTAATTGTCGCCGAAGCAGATAGTTATGTTTCCTATTTAGAAGGTTGTACAGCACCAATGTACGACAGCAATCAATTACACGCCGCCGTTGTGGAATTGGTTGCTTTAGATAATGCAGAAATCAAATATTCTACCGTGCAAAACTGGTACGCAGGTGACGAAAATGGTAAAGGCGGCATTTACAACTTTGTGACTAAACGTGGTTTGTGTCAAGGTGTCAATTCTAAGATATCTTGGACTCAAGTAGAAACAGGTTCAGCTATTACTTGGAAGTACCCTAGTTGCGTCTTAGTTGGTGATAATTCCGTCGGTGAATTTTACTCCGTTGCATTAACAAATCATAAGCAGCAAGCTGATACAGGTACGAAAATGATTCACATTGGCAAAAATACCCGTAGCACAATTATTTCTAAAGGTATTTCTGCTGGTAAATCTAGTAATAGTTACCGGGGTTTGGTAAAGATTAATCCTACTGCTAAAGGTGCGAGAAATTATTCCCAATGTGATTCAATGTTAATTGGTGATAATGCTCAAGCTAATACTTTTCCTTATATTCAAGTTCAGAATAATTCAGGAAAGGTTGAACATGAAGCTTCTACTTCTAAAATCGGTGAAGACCAATTATTCTTTTTCGCTCAACGGGGTATTTCTGCCGAAGATGCTATCTCAATGATGATTAGCGGTTTCTGTAAAGATGTTTTTAATCAGCTTCCCATGGAGTTCGCTGTTGAGGCTGATAAGTTGTTAAGTCTCAAACTAGAAGGTAGTGTGGGTTAAGAAAACGAACCACTCCAAGCACAGAGTACCCAGAGAAAGAGAGGAAGAGAAGATGATTGTTGAGAATAGTGATTTGATTTTGTCGGTTCAGAATTTGACCGCTGACGTTGATGGAACTCCGATTTTAAAGGGGTTGAATTTGCAGGTTCGCGCTGGAGAAGTTCACGCGATTATGGGTCCAAATGGTTCGGGAAAAAGCACTTTTTCTAAGGTTTTGGCGGGACATCCAGCTTATACTGTTACTGGTGGTGAGGTGGTTTTTCAAAACCAAAATCTTTTGGAAATGTCACCAGAGGAACGGGCTAGGGGTGGTGTGTTTTTAGCTTTTCAATATCCTCTGGAAATTCCCGGTGTCAGTAATTTAGATTTTTTACGAGTTGCTTATAATTCTCGTCAGAAATCTAGAGGTTTGGAGGAGGTTGACGCTTTCGATTTTGATGATTTAGTTCAAGAAAAATTGGATATTGTCAAAATGAATTCTTCTTTCCTTAGTCGCAGTGTCAATGAGGGTTTTTCCGGTGGGGAAAAGAAGCGCAATGAAATCCTACAAATGGCTATTTTAGAACCTAAATTAGCAATTTTAGATGAGACTGATTCTGGTTTGGATATTGACGCTCTCAAAATTGTCGCTAATGGAGTTAATCGCTTAACAAGTCCCGAAAATGCCACAATTATGATTACTCACTATCAGCGTCTTCTTGATTATATTGTCCCTGATTTTGTTCATGTGATGGCACAAGGACGAATTATTAAAAGTGGTGGTAAGGAGTTAGCGTTAGAGTTAGAATCTCGCGGTTATGATTGGGTGCTGGAGGAAGTTGTGGGAGTGGGTGTATAATGTCTATACCAATGAATCTGGAGGCTTTTAATGAAACCTCTCTACCAAAAAATTTATTAGATAGAGACGCTTTTTTAAGTGGTTTATTAAGTCGGGTAACTACTACAAAAACAGATAGTTGGTTACAAGATTTACGCGAAGCCGCTGCTAATTGGGTACGTCATTCTGTTGTTCCCAATACCCGCGAAGAAGAATGGCGCTTTACTGATTTGTCACCTCTCAAACAGGTAAGTTTTCATGTAGGGACAATTCATGAACTATCTCTACAAGATGATTTTGTTTTACCTGAAGTTTCTGGGCGGTTAGTATTTGTCAATGGTGTTTATTCACCAAATTTATCTAATACTGAAAATTTACCTGCTGGCTTAATTGTTGGTAATTTGGATGTTTTACCTGGTGAAGTTGTTCAGGAATATTTAGCGCAAGCTGAAGGTGCTAAAGAGGTTTTTACAGCTTTGAATACTGCGGCTTTAAATGATGTCGCGGTGGTATGGGTTGCTAAAAATGTGGTGGTGGAAACACCAATTCATCTATTATTTATTTCTGTGTCGGGTGAGTCTGCAACTATTTCCCAACCCCGGGTTTTAGTAGTAGCTGAAAGTAATTCTCAGGTAAGTTTAATTGAAGAGTATGTTACAGGCAAGATGCCTGTTCCACAAGCGGAGGAGATTTATTTTACTAATGGTGTGACGGAAATCTGGGTACAGGAAAATGCTCAGGTTACTCACAATAGGGTCGTGCGGGAAGGTGCTGCGGCTTTTCACATTGGTAAAACTGCTGTTACTCAAGCCAGATCTAGTCGTTATAATTGTAATGCAGTGACGGTTGGTGGTAAAATCTCCCGTCATAATTTGGAGATCTTACAAACTGGTGAACAAACAGAAACAACCCTGAATGGTTTAACTGTAATTGCTGATAATCAGTTGGCCGATACTCATAGTGCATTATTTTTAAATTATCCCCATGGTGTTAGTAAACAATTACATAAGTGCATTATAGGCGATCGCGCTCATGGTGTCTTTAATGGTAAAATATTTGTTCCTAAACTGGCCCAATTAACGGACGCATCGCAATTAAATCGCAATTTGCTGTTATCATCTAAGTCAAGGATTGACACCAAACCTCAGTTAGAAATCACCGCTGATAATGTTAAATGCGCTCACGGTGCTACCGTCAGTCAATTGGAAGATGATCAAATATTCTACCTGCAAAGTCGTGGTATTGATGAAAACGACGCACGCAAATTATTAGTTAATGCTTTCGCAACGGAAATTATTAACTTTATCCCTGTTGCTTCTTTGCGTGAGAGTTTGTTAAAAACAGTCACAATTCTCACCAATAAATAATCAAAAACCCCACCTGCAAAAAGTGGGGAAAACCCACCAAAAAACCCTCTAAAACTTCTTACCTTCGTGTCCTTCGCTCCTTCGTCGTTCGTTCTTCTTAAATTCTGCCATACTCCTAAATTCTAGTTACTATTTTGAACTCCTTAAATATGACCTTCACCTCTACCAAATCCCTCCCTGATAAAGTCCGCTCCGACTTCCCTATTTTACATCAGGAAGTTCATGGTAAACCCCTGGTTTATCTCGATAATGCAGCTACTTCTCAAAAACCTGTATCAGTCTTAAATGCTTGGCGTGATTATTACGAACAATATAACTCAAACGTTCATCGTGGCGCACATTTTCTCAGCGGCAAGGCTACTGATGCTTATGAAGAGTCCCGTGATAAAATTGCTAAATTCATTAATGCTAAATCACGCCAAGAAATTGTTTACACCCGCAACGCAACGGAAGCCATTAACCTAGTCGCTTACAGTTGGGGAATGCACAATTTACAGCCAGGAGATGAAATTATTCTCTCAGTCATGGAACACCATAGTAATATTGTTCCTTGGCAATTTGTCGCTGAAAAAACCGGTGCAATATTAAAGTTTGTGGAATTAACACCAGCAGAAACTTTTGATTTAGAACAGTTTAAAAACCTGATTTCTCAAAAAACCAAACTGGTGTCTATCGTCCATATTTCTAATACATTGGGTTGTATAAATCCAGTTAAAGAAATCGCTGAAATTGCTCACAAATTCGGTGCAAAGTTCTTACTTGATGCTTGTCAAAGTGTTCCCCATACTCCCATTAATGTCCAAGAACTTGATTGTGATTGGTTAGTAGCTTCTGGACATAAAATGTGCGCCCCCACTGGCATCGGCTTTTTATATGGTAAGCTAGAATTACTAGAAGTAATGCCGCCATTTTTCGGTGGTGGTGAGATGATTGCAGAGGTATTTTTAGACCATTCTACCTACGCAGAATTACCCCATAAATTTGAAGCCGGTACTCCTGCAATTGGGGAAGCGATCGCACTTGGTGCGGCCATAGATTATCTTACTAATATTGGTATGGATACAATCCATAGCTATGAATCGGAATTAACCGCCTATTTATTCACCCAATTAGCACAAATACCCCAAATTAGAATCTACGGACCAAAACCCAATGCTCAAGGCGAAGGTAGAGCCGCTCTAGCAGCTTTTACAGTAGAGGGTGTCCACGCTAATGATCTATCTACATTATTAGATCAAGAAGGTGTAGCCATACGTTCTGGCCACCATTGTACACAACCATTACACCGTTATTTAGGTGTAGCGGGAACTGCGCGGGCTAGTTTATCTTTTTACAATACTCGTGAAGAAATTGATATTTTCATCAAAGCATTAAAAGAGACTTTGGACTTTTTTGCTGGTGTCTTCAATGAATAAATTTAGGGTGGGTATTTTCCCACCTTATTTAAATTAATTTAATTTAAAATTATTTTGTGAGTATGATTTTCAGAAAAAATTAATTGCTGAAAAAATGGAAAAATAAATTTTCCATGGGTAACTTCCAGAAATAAATCAAAGAATAAATCAAATGTCATACAGTGAATTTACTTTAGATAAAGTTAGAAAAGCTTTTGCTTTAACAATTTTTATGTATTCATTTTATATGTTAATACGCATAGTTAAAAAATGTCAATAAAGTCTATCAACTTAATCTTCATTCTCTAAAGGTAAGATAGTAATTACAGCGATTTTCATGTAGTTAAGCCAGAAAATGAGGTAAACTAGAATAAATATATTGTTAAATTATATGCCAACACCTTATTCAATAGATTTGCGTAGTCGCGTGATTATG
>NZ_JACJPZ010000020.1:0-75867 GCF_014696335.1 Dolichospermum sp. FACHB-1250 | reverse complement strand
CTCTCATTTCTTGCTTTCTGAATAATAAATTTTTTAATCATCTTGAATTCGGACTCCTTAGGAAACTTTACTTTCTCACACCACCCCCCTTTTAATGATATGTATTCTCATTAAGCTTATTTCTCTTTAATTGATCGTTAGTTATTATGTACTACTATCTCTGCTTTTTTGATCTGTGACAGTTCAGGGTGCGGAATGTGGGTTAAATCTAAAAACAGGTAAACAAATTTGTTTAATTGGGGCTAAAGCATCTGGTACTCAAGCGCGTCCGGTATTCACATGGATCAATGCTAAATATAAATATCGAGTTTCTTGGCAAATTGTGCAACGGGAATTGATCAGATTAGAGGTAATAGATCCTTCAGGTAAGGTGATTTTAAATCAATTGTTCGTTAGTGAACCTGGGAAATTTGAAAATCCCAATACAACTAAATGTTAGGAAATATTAAAATAGCGATATTACTGAATAAAAAATATGAACTGATCTGATTTATTTACCAATGCAAAACCTACTGAAAATTCGATCTAAAACTGATTCTGTAACTTCTTCACCAGTGATTTCTCCTAATGCTTGAATTGCACCTCTTAAATCAATTGTCCAAAAATCTAAGGGTAATTGTTCAGTGATTGTAAATTGCAGTTGTTCTAAATCGCTTTTCGCTTTTATTAAAGCTGCTGCTTGGCGTTGATTAATTGCTAAATCCATATCAGCGGCTTGAACTTTTCCGGCTTGAACTATTTCTAAAATCGCCATTTCTAACCGATCAATTCCTTGATTTATGGCTGCGGCTGTGACAATTTGGGATTTAGGATTTAGAATTTGGGATTTAAGGTTTTCTTGTTCTGCTAATGAAATCAGGTCAATTTTATTAATTACTAAAATTACATTCTGGTGTTTTACTTGTACATAAATTTCTTGATCTGCTGGTGTCCAACCTGCGGTAGCATCAATAGTCAATAATACCAAATCAGCAGCATTAGCAGCACGATGAGATCGCTCTACACCAATTTTTTCTACTTGATCTGTTGTTTCCCGAATCCCCGCTGTATCTAGCACCTGTACGGGAATTCCTCCTACAATTAATTGAGATTCTACCACATCACGGGTTGTTCCTGGTAAATCTGTGACAATGGCGCGATCGCTCCGACTCCAAGCATTTAATAAACTTGATTTTCCCACATTGGGCCGCCCCACTATCGCCACTTTTAAACCAGTTCGTAATAATTCACCTTTGTCTTTTGTGGTTAATAATTGACTAATTTCCCCGGTCACTTGCTCAATTTCGGTAATAATTCTTTTTTGATCTAAAGGTGGTAAATCTTCCTCAAAATCAATTCTGGCCTCAATTTCTGCCAAAATATCCAAACAATTAGCCCGTAATTTGCGAATAGGTTCGGCTAATTTACCCTGTAACCCAGCCAAAGCCATTTGAGCAGCTTGAGGTGATTTTGCTCCCACCAAATCAGCGATACTTTCCGCTTGGGTTAAATCTAATCTACCATTTAAAAATGCTCTTAAAGTAAATTCTCCCGGTTGGGCTAATCTTGCGCCATTTTCTAAGCATAATTGTAATACTTGTTGTACCGCTATAATTCCTCCATGACAATGAAATTCTACGACATTTTCACGGGTAAAAGAACGGGGGGCTTTCATGATCAATAATAAAGCCTCATCAATAATTTGCTTTGTTTGAGGTTGACGGATATAACCGTAAAGAATCCGGTGACTTTCCCAAATTTGTCGCCCCGGGGCATAAAATAGAGTTTGAGCGATGGCTATGGCATGATCACCAGAAACCCGCACAATACCTACACTACCTTGTTGAGGGACAACAGCAGTAGCGATCGCCGCAATAGTTCCAGTATTAGCCAATAATTCGGACATGAAGGGTTATTCTACTTCAGGGATAGAGGAAAAGCGCAATCTTAAACCTCTACAGTACACTAGTTTAAGAAAGAAATGAGGTAATTACCCATTACCAATAATAGTAAAAATTCTTGAGGAATTAATTATGGAACAAAAAATTAACTGTGCTGAAGCCTGTGTTAACGGGTGTGTTTTAGGTGATAAATGTCCGAATATCGAGTTTAGAGAATCAACTTCAAAATTTATCTCCGAAACTTCCCTAGACAAAATGCTAGAAATAGCTGAAGAAAGATTGCGGAAAAAAATGACAGAACCACCGAAATGGGTGTTTCCAGAAGATCCTTAAATGGTTTTTAGGTTGTAATTTAGGATTATTAATTGTGGGTATTGTTGGGTTGACGCAAGTAAACCCAACTCACTTGCTACTAAATCAACCAAAAATGATTTATTAAGTACAACAGTAAGTGATCTTCAGAAATCTGATTTAATGGGATATTTACAATGGTAATGGAAACAAAATATAGAGATCAATACCAAATTTATTTGACATCAGATCAATCTTTATCTTCTTATATGGTTTCACTTTTGAAATTAGAGAATCATGATCAACTACTTGAACCATCTGCTGGGGAAGGACATCTTTTAGAAGCAGCACTTCAAACTAATAAAAATATATCATCTGTTGCTTATGAATTACATCCTGAATCCGCAAAAAAACTCAGATTAAAGTTTAGCCAATTTAAAAATGTAGAGATAAGAGAGCGTGACACAATTTTTTGCCGAGATTTAGATCTATGTGAATATTTTGGTTATAAATTTACGAAAATTTTAGGTAATCCTCCCTATGGAGGTTGGCAAGAATATGATCGTCGTACAGAATTAAAAAGAAAATATCCGGGATTTTATATTAAAGAGACATATACTGTTTTTTTGCTACGTTGTCTCAAATTACTTGCAGAAAAAGGAAGACTTGTATTTATTATTCCTGACACTTTTTTGTATCTTCACAGTTATATTACTATTAGACGTTATATTCTCGAACAATTTACAATTGAAAGTATAGATGTCTTTCGTTCATCTCTATTTCCTGGTATTTCATTTGGTTATGCTGGTCTTTGTATTATTTCTATCCGTGCTGAGAAACCGAAATACAACCATTCTTTTTCTGTAAGATTTGTTGACTCTTTGGGGGATTTTACAGAATCTCCAAATATGAAATCTAATGGTAATAATATCATTCAGAAAGATATTTTTAATAGTGAATCTCTATCTATTCCTATATCGGCTAATGAATCAGTTTTTCATAAATTATCAAATAATATAACTAAAATGGCTGATATTGCTGACTGTGTAACAGGGTTTTATTCAGGAAATGATAAAATATTCTTGCGTAAAGCATCAACTTCTGTTAAAGGTTCTACCGATTATTTATTGGTTGATCCTAATGCTATTGAATCTACACCTTCCACATTACAAAATCCTTTACAGGGAATAGCAGGAACAAAACATTTTATTCCTATTCTTAAAGGTGGTGGTTTTAATTTCATTAAACCTACTCAATGGTATGTAGATTGGAGTTGGGAAACTGTTGAATATTATAAAAATAATAAAAAATCAAGATTTCAAAATTCTTCCTACTACTTTAAAACAGGAATTGGTTTTCCAATGGTAACATCTAAACGTCCTACAGCAGCATTAATTGAGGAAAGTCTCTTTGACCAATCTATAGTAGGAATTTTTCCTAAATCTTCTGTTGATTTATATTTTCTATTAGCTTATTGTAATTCTCCGGTTTTTTGGTTATGTTTAAAATCTATTAATCCATCTGCTAATAATTCTGCTAAATATATTTTAAAAACTCCTGTAATTTTACCTGATGAAGATACTATGAAAGATATCTCTTGGAAAACTCAAGAATTAGTATTAGAAATAAAGGAAGATAATCAAAAAGCATTATGTGAAATTTTGCAACAAGAAATTATTGATTCTATTATGAAATATGTGAATAAACAGATATCTTATAAACTGGTAGATACATCTGTTATGAATATGCTTTCAACCTGTTGTCAGGTGAATTAGCGATCGCTAACACACCCTACAAAATCAAAATATGATATTAATGCACCAACTCAATAGCCCGCTTAGTCAACGCCTCCGCAGTCAAGCCATTAAAAGCCATCAACTCACCCGCACTAGCTGTAGTTTCCCCACGCTTCCAGGGGAAAGAATCACGCTTACAATTACTGTGTAACATAAGACAATCAATTGTTATTTAAACTCAGATATCGCCGCAAAATATTTTGAGATTGTTCTAATAATTCTGCTTCTAAATAATTCTCAAGTGAGGTGAATTTTTCGTTGGTGTATCTATGATGGTTCTATTGTCTTCTCTTATTTAGATGATAGCTGGTGATGGTTGGGTGAGATGATGGGAACAGATACAGGGTTTGTATAGACTAATCCACCATCATTTGATATAATTAGAATAATCATCACATTATGATAAAAACTATGTCAGAAAGTGGATTAAATCTATTCATTCCGATGGAGTTACTGATTAACTCTTTAAACGCGCTAAGTTTATCAGAAAAACAGCAACTTTGGCGGATTCTTGATGAAGCTATTGCTGATGCTGAAGAGGAAAGTTGGCGAGAAGATAAAGAGACAAAAAAAGAAATTCAATTAGTCCGTGATGAATATGCAAATGGGGAATATATGACTTTTGAACAGTATCTAAATCAGAGAAAATAGATACTATGACTTACGATATTATTATCACTAAATCTATTCAAAAACAATTAGATAATCTTCCTAATAATATACAAGAGCGTGTATATGATAAGATTTCCCAACTTGCGAAAGAACCTCGTCCTGATGGGGTTGTCAACTTGAAAGTATATGACAATGAATATCGGATTAGAATAGGAGATTATCGTTTGGTTTATGAAATTCAAGATGAGCAATTAATTGTTTTACTTCTTCAGTGTAAGCATCGTCGTGATGTTTATAAAAAGTAGTACCCATTTTCTTGGCTAATAGTTCATTATCTTCTCTTGTTTACAAGATAGTTGGTGATAGTTGGGTGAGATAATGTAAACAGATACAGGGCTGTTGGGTTGGAATTTAGTGTTATTAATGGTGGGTATTGTTGGGTTTCCTTGTGTCAACCCAACCTACAAACTACTACTTTTTAATACCTTTAATAAATGCTGTTCTTGCATCAATAATGGAAGGCATTAAAACACAACTCGCCAATAAATCTATATCTAAATCTGGCAATAATTCACTTTGATTAATTTGCTCATAATTATCATTTTTAAGATAATATAGAGACAATTGATTATTTTCCCAAAACCAGACTTCGGTAATATTAAACCGTTTGTATTTTTCAAGTTTATCAATACTGCCACTGGTAATATTAATTTCAATTGCTAAATCTGGATTTGCTTTTTTCTCTCCGATGTAATAAGATTCATCAGGTTCAAAGGAAGCACTTTTTTCTTTTGCGCGACGAGTAGCACTACCTACTGGAATCAGATTTATGCCTATTTCACAGGAATATAATTCTAGTAAAAAACCAAGAATGGTTTTAATCATTTCATGTTGTTCACTCAGCGTCATAAATTCGATGTACCCATCAAGATAAGTTATCCGCAAACCTGCTGCGTCTGCGGTTAAGGTTTCTATTATTTCAAATTCTTTCCAGGTGTAATGGCCAGGTAGAAGAAATTGCTGTTCGGAAATTGTGGTGGTTTTGTCTAAGGTTTGGATAGTCATAGTAATTTTATGGTTATGACTTTAATCTTGATTATAACTCATGGTCAGGTGATAATTCTCAGGTGAGGTGAATCTTTCGGTGGTGTATCTGTCATGCTGCGAACTACTTACAGCAGCGCTTCGCTATCGCTCTAGTAATCGCTCGTAATGGTTGGGTGAGATAATGTGAACAGATACACAGGGTTTTTTGGTTGTAATTTAGGGTTATTAACAGTGGGTTATGTTGGGTTTCTTTGCGTCAACCTAACCTAATTACTGCCATGATAACAGTGATGATGATTTGTAAAGTATTGTAAATATTAATCAATGAGTTTTCAAAATTACCAAATTTAGCGTATGTTATGGATTGACAAGTGTAACCTTATAGTTTACAGTAGATATTGTTATTTTACTTATAATTAGAAATTTCAAGCATAAGGGGTTAAGAAAGCTGTTTGAAGATGATAATAGAAGTGGGGTTAATCCGAATCATGCTGAAAAACTGTTAGATTTATTAGATAGACTAGATGCTGCATCTGTAGCTGAAGATATGAATTTTCCTGGTTCTAAGTTTCATCAATTAATAGGAAATAGAAAAGGTGAATACTCAGTTACGGTTTCTGGTAATTGGCGTTTAACTTTTGTTTTTCAAGATGGGGATGCTTACGACGTAAATTACGAGGATTATCATTAGGATTATGAATATGAATACTAACAGAAAACCTAGACATCCTGGTGCTTTGATTAAACGTCAATATTTAGAACCTTTAAATATGACGGTGACAGAATTGGCTAATATTTTAGGTGTGTCTCGCAAAACGGTTTCAGAAATTGTAAATGAACGTGCAAGTGTCACACCTAATATTGCTTTACGGTTAGCAAGTGCTTTTCAAACTACGCCGGAACTTTGGTTAAATCTTCAACAGAAGTTTGACCTTTGGTGTGCTAAAAATGAATCTGAAGAATGGAAAAATATTTCACCTATTGAAATTAGTTAAAATGGTTCGGGTGATAATTCTCAGGTGAGGTGAATATTTCCTGATGTATCAGTTTTTAATTAACTCAAAATAGCAAATTTTCAAAAGGATAAGTTTGTTTCCAACGATAGGTATTAAAGTCACGCTGATCTACTGAAAAAATGCGTCCATGTCCTAAATGTTCTGCTAAAATTACTAGGGAAGCATCAGCTAAATCCATCGGTAGATTAGCATATTTTTCCATTAATTGGATAATGCGTGGAGTATGGTGAGATTCTAAATTAAAAACTGTAAATAATTCTTGTTCCAGACTATTTAAAAAAGTAACTTGAGCTTGAACTCCTTTGCGAGTTAGCAAAAGATAACAGGTTTCTGTGACAACACACCATGTTGTAATTAAAGGTTCATTGTATTTTTTTAAAGCCTGTTTTGCTCTTTCGTGGTAGGTGTCTTTTTGATCAATAAGAGCTAACCAAAATCCTGTATCAACTATGATCATATTTGTTGGGTAATGTATTAGATAGAACGTCTTTATATGTAGTTGATAAATTTTCTTCCACACCACAACAACCAATTAATCCAATTTCATCAAATTTTTCATAGATGGTTTTTTCTTGATGATGATTTTCTGGTTGTGGATAACGTTTTTTGAGTAGTTGAATAAAATCTAGTAGTAAGATTTGCGCTTCTTCTGGTAAGCGGTTAATTTCTTGAGATATTTCTGCAAGTTTGATATCCATAATTAATGCCTTTTTTGAATTATGTTATTACTATTATACTGCTTGACAAATATCTTCCCAATCTTGTGCAGTCATTTCTGTTGCATTTCCTGAGTTTAATCCTCCTCAAAGCAGGGTTTGTATTTGTTCATTTGCTTTTTGTTTTTGGTCTTGTCGCACTAATTCCCGAAAATATTCACGCTTCGCTGCTGTAACCTCCTTGCGCTACCTGTTGTTCTATATAATCGCCCATGGTGTCAGTTAAGGAAATATTCATACTTTTCATAGTGTGACTTCTTGAATGTACTTTTTTGTATTATGGTAGTTTTTGTCATTTTGTGTCATGATGAAATAAGTATTTATGATAATTAGTTTTAGTGGCTAAATATACTTTTAATAATTCTCAGGTGAGGTGAATTTTTCGGTGGTGTATCTGTGATGGTTCTATTGTCTTCTCTTATTTACATGATAATTGGTGATGGTTGGGTGAGATGATGTGAACAGATACAGGGTTTTTGGGTGGTAATTTAGTGTTATTAATAGTGGGTTATATTGTTGCTAACCCACCGAGAGTATTACTTATTTCCTAAAAATTCATCTACGGTAATTCCTGCTTGTCTAATTAAACTTCTGAGTAACCCTGGTGCTAGTTCTTTATGATTGGGAACTGATAAAATAAGTTTTGATTCGTGCCAAAGTATGATATGACTTCCAGTTTGATGATCTACAGCATAGCCAAATTTTTCAAAGATTTTGACTGCTTGTTTACCGGAAATATTTGATAAGCGTCCCATTTATACTACTACTTCCCCTACAAAAGATTGAGATTCTTTGGTTACATAGGGTTTCCCATGTTTTTCTAATACGTGAAGATAGCCTTTGATAGCATCTTTGATATTTTCAATTGCTTCATCTAAGCTTTTACCTTGACTGACACAACCAGGAAGTTCTGGTACTTCAGCAATGTAACCTAGATATTCTGCATCATAGGTGAATATTACTTGAAATTTCATAGCGTTTTTTTTGGGAGGTCTTTTTTAAATTTAATATATCACTGCTAAACTTCAAAGTGAAGTTTATTAGTTTTTTCACGAACTGCTTGACAAATATCTTCCCAATCTTGTGCAGTCATTTCTGTTGCATTTCCTGAGTTTAATCCTCCTCAAAGCAGGGTTTGTAATTGTTCGTTTGCTTTGGAGTTTTTGGTCTTGTCGCACTAATTCCCGAAAATATTGACGCTTCGCTGCTGTAACCTCCTTGCGCTACCTGTTGTTCTATATAATCGCCCATGGTGTCAGTTAAGGAAATATTCATACTTTTCATAATGTGAATTCTTGAATGTACTTTTTATATCATCGCGGTTTTTGTCATTTTCTGCCATTGGTAGAAAAAACTATTCGTATTTGATATAATGTAAAGAAATTATCACATCATGATAAAAACTATGTCACAGACTGGCTTAAATCTATTCATTCCGATGGAGTTACTAATTAACTCCTTAAATGCACTAAGTTTATCAGAAAAACAGCACCTTTGGCAGATTCTTGATGAAGCGATCGCTGATGCTAAAGAGGAAAGTTGGCGAGAAAATGAAGAGACTAAAAAAGAAATTCAATTAGTCCGTGATGAATATGCAAATGGTAATTATCACAAATTTACTAATCTCAAAGAACAGTTAAAACAAGGAGCTATTCAAAGAGCAGAACGTGATTTAGAATTGGTTGACGAGTGGGTTAATTTGGAAGAAGAAGCGTGTTAAGTAAAGATGCTTTATGTTTTTTTGAAGAAAATAATCAATTTGAAACATTGGTAAATTCAATCCCATCAAGTATGCAATGATATCAATAGCTAGTAGGGTTATTAATGGTGGGTTATATTGTTGATAACCCACCCTACAGGAATTAAAAAGATATGAAATCAAACAAATGGATTGATAATTCTTACCTTATTCTCTATTAGTTGATTATGTTGCATATCTTCTGAGTAAATGATGGAACATTCACTTAATAAAGCTGTAGCTATAATCAAACTATCCCAATAAGAGTAGTTATATTTTGCATTGATTTCTAATGCTTGTATAACTTCTGTTGTGTTAATTGCCTGAACCGGAAAAGTATTCACTATATCTGATATGATTGTAATTGCATCTGTTTTTGATGTGAATTTTTTTCTAGTTAAAACATGAAATAATTCTCCTAAAACCTGAGTGCTAACTAGCAGAGATGAATAATTATTTTTAATTATTTCTGCAACTTGCTGAGATTTTTCTGGCGGATTTTTAGCATAGAGATAAATCCAGAGATTACTATCGAGAAAGATATTATTTATGATATTATCTGTCCTAAATTTCTTCTCGATTAAATTTGTAGTCTGGGGGAAGTGGGAAGGAGTAGTTATTAACTCGCGCTAAGAATTGCTGTATTTTCGATTCTTGAGAATCTATTGGTTGTGTAGATTCGCTGGGTTCGAGAATCATAATTTGTATGGTTTTACCTTCTAATTCGGAACTTAGTTTTTCACTTAAAATAAGTTCTCCGTTGATACAGGTTGCTTGGATTATTTGCAGCATTATTAATTATTTCAACTCCTAACTTGAGTTATTTGGGTATGATTTTATTATAATCTACTGCTCACATTGCTTGAGGTATATCTTCCCAATCTTGTGCTGTCATTTCTGTTGCATTTCCTGAGTTTAATCCTTCTAAGAGCAGGGTTTGTAATTGTTCTTTTACTTTGGAGTTTTTGGTTTTGTCGCACTAATTCCCGAAAATATTCACGCTTCGCTGCTGTAACCACCTTGCGCTACTTTTCTATATAATCGCCCATGGTGTCAGGTAAGGAAATATTCATACTTTTCATAATGTGACTTCTTGAATATACTTTTTTATATCATGGCGGTTTTTGTCATTTTCTGCCATTGGTAGAAAAAACTATTCGTGATGCTTCGGTGGTTTGGGTGATGTTGGGTTTTCTTGGGTTAACCTAACTTACTACTATTTAATGAACCACGAAGACACGAAGTACACGAAGGAAGAGAGGAAGAGATTTGATTTTTAGATCATTATTGTTGGGTTTCTTTGCATCAACCTAACCTACTTGCTAATCTAAAACTAAAGATGAACTATTTTCGTACCACTAACCATATCAGATAACATCTCTGATGCTATTCTTCGATGGCATTTTTCAGGTGTATGTTCAGAACATAATAAGCATATTTTTTGATTTTTAAGGAGTGGTTTGTTTAACTTTTCTAAGGCATTTCTCTTTTGAATAAGACTTCGATATGAACATTCATACTCTTCCCAATTCCAAGCACTATGATATTTATCACGCATCTCTTTAGTCGGTGCAAAATTAGTCCAATGCTCATATTTTATTTCTACAAGGCTAAGAAAATACTCTAAATCATTTTTTTTCGTAAACCCTGCTAACTGACCAGTATTATTAAGACGGACATCAGCAACTAAATCAATTTTTTCTTTTTTTAATAATTCAAAAAAATCTTTTGCCGATTTTTTGGTAAATCCGATAGTGTATATAATTGCCATATTGTGTAACTAGCCAAATAATGATAGTTGAAAGTAAATTTGAACTAATGAAGCATCTTCTAGTTTACCACTAGCTCGAATATGAGTAATTCTTACATTATTAATTTTATAATCTTTTGGTAAGTTTCGCAATAAAGTATTAGCTATAATTTTGTGCCGATGACAGTCACGAGGATCTTCTTCACTACACATTATTGCAGTTGTTTTAGAGAACGCTACACTCATAAGTTCTAGAATTCCAGTATTATATTTCTGGTCTGAATCATATTTATCATCTTGCCTAAACCCTCTAGAATTTTCTAATTCATCTCTACGTCCTCCCAAAGTATCTCCCATCCAAATATACTCAATGCCGTGTTGGAGCAATTCTGAAGATAGGTTTTCTTTAGTAAAACTTTGGTTGTATTTACTATAGGGACTACTTCTCACATCAACAATACACAAAACTTTATTGGCTTTCAAAAGCTCTATAAATTTATTAATGCTGTTGTTGGAATGGCCAATAGTAAATAAGGTTAATTGAGTGTTATTTTTAATTAAGTCTTTATGGTTATTCATTGTTTATTTGTGTCATACATAGTCGCTAAAATCATAATCAAAATCAGCAAAACATTTTCCTTTTAACCAATCTGGTACTGAAAAAATACCAGAAACTTGTCGCCAATTCTGACCTTTCCACTCTCTTGTCAGACCAATTCTAATAAATATATCTTTCCCTTGCAATGCTTTAGTCAATCTTGCTTTTAAATTTGCTTGGTCTGTTTTCCAAAGAAACTTACAAGCAGCTAACCAGTTTGCATCTGTTACTGGTAAGTGATCATGATAATCACCAAACTCATCATAAAATGACAAGTGACATTTTAACTTATCGTCCCATGTTCTAACTTCAATCTTAGGAACTTCACGGCTTTTGACAATCACAATTGAACGTGATTGTTCAGCTAATGCTTGTTCTAATGAAAAATCAGTCTTTTGATTAAGAATAACTAATTTTTCATTATCACTTGGTATACCTACTAATCTGGGTTTAACTTCACCATCTATTTCCCAGTCTTCTGTGTGAAATATTGACTTAGGGATAGGCTTTACAAACTCTAGTTCTACTTTAGCAAGAGGTTTTATTATTAATTGTCCTTCAACGTAAATAAATTCCTGCTTGATACCTGATCTTTGAGGATACTGAATTTGTGGTCTTAAAAAGTTACCTTGATCGTCTATACCACTTACACATACAAATCCCTGGTTCATTCTTGTAACACCAGTAACAAATATTATCTTTCTCATTGCTTTTTTATGATGGTATTTGTTATTTTAAATCACCCTACATTCTTACGAGTACCAGCTATAGTGAACAATAGAAAGAGTAAATACACGCAATTAGGATTTTTGTATTTTATGCGTGTATTTACGTAAAAGCTAGAGATTGTAAATCTTAATGCACCAACTCAATAGCCCGCTTAGTCAACGCTTCCGCAGTCAACCCATTAAAAGCCATCAACTCACCCGCACTAGCCGTAGTTTCCCCACGCTTCCAGGCGAAAGAATCACGCTTACAATTACTGCGTAACATGATTGGTTCTAACATCGCCGCAGCACCACCTGTAACACCAATTAAGGCATCTCCACCAAACAATTGCTCAAAATCGGCATCACTTAAAAAACCGTTATCAGGTTCAGAACAAGTATCCCAAGCTGTATCATGAGGACGATATAAACGGCGAGGATTAATAATAGAAATAATCTTCACTCCTATACCTTCAGTTTCTAAAAATGCGGCTGCTTCAAACACAGGAATTAAGGTCATATCGCCAATGACAGCAAATACAACCGTCTTCCCTCCCGCAATTTCATGTAATAAAATCGCGCCCTTTTCTAGCCCTTCTTCCGTTTGTTTTAAAGTCGTTCTAATGGGTAAAGGAGACTTACTGGCAGTGATGACAATGCCCTTATTTTTTGTTTGCAAAGCCCAGTCATAACAACCTTGAATACTGTTAGCATCAGGAGGAAATAAGGGAAATACATTTCCTGTTCTCATCAATGATGCAAAATAAGCCTCTATTTCTGGTCTTTGGTGTGTCCAACCGTTGCGTCCTTGTTCTAATGCCCCGGCTGTAAATAATGTAATTGTTGACGGTGTTTTGCGTCTTAATTCTGCCATTGCTTGGGTGACTGTTTGCCAAATTGGTAATCCATTGATGGCAAAAGATTCGTAAGAACACCACAAAGTTCTCGCCCCCATTAAGGATAAACCAGCGGCTAATCCGGCACAAGCATCTTCGCTCAAAGGTTCGTAAACTTGACCTCCTGGAGCTTGATTATATAATTCATCGGTGGTAGGATGGTTGATTTTTAATGCCTGGTTAATGTTAGCAATTCCTGATGCTTCGTTACCATCGGCGTTTGTTACCAGGAAATTTTTATCTTTATTTCCTACTATTCCTACTAACCTTCCCATTGCGGTGGTTGAAACTTTTGGTTCTCCGCCCACTGCATATTCTTCTAATGGTAATTCGCCAATTTCTGCTAAGGGTAATTCAAATTCTGTCACTGCGGTTTTCGCTGCTGGTCCACCCCCTGCCCGTTCCGCATTTGTACGGACTGTTTGCCATGCCTCGGCACATAAAGCCCGTTTTTGTAAGGCGGTGACAATATGGGGCGCGTCTAAGGTATCTTTAGGATATAAATTATGGGATTTTGCACCTAAAGCATGAACCCCTGCCCCTTTGAGTTGTTTGATAATAAATACTGTTAATGTGCCACTTAAAGCGGAACGGGCAGCTTTATCCATGCCTACTAGTACGGCTTTGGTAAATTCTAACCGTTTTTGGAAGGAGAAAGCGGTACTATCCACATAATCACCGGGTTGGTTTTGATCATCAAAGTCTTTAGCATTGACTAACACGACTTCGGTAAAACCGTTACCTTTCCAATAGGCGATCATTTCGTCGTTAGTTTTTAAAGATACCATGCTATGATGTTCTTGGCTGTAACCATTCCACACTAAAACTGGTAAAAAGTTGGTGACAGTGGGGTAAGCGGTGTTAAAATGTGCCATGGAACTCATGATGTAGGGTTCACCTAGTCCTCCGTCTCCCACTGTAAAGGGGAAGAGTTTGTCACGGTGTAACAATGCGGCGGCCATGGCGAAATGTTGCCCTTGTCCTAAAGGTCCGGCAGGTGCTAAAATACCGGGAATATAACCGGATAAATGTCCTAATAATCCGTGTTTTTCCCGAAAGCGATCGCGCAATTGTTGTACTGTAGAAATGCCCATGTCTTCTAAAGATCGGTCTAAAAACATGGCACTATAAAAACCAGGGGCATGGTGTCCCACTTCGGTGATAATGTTTTTATGCCCAAGCATGACCAAAGCTGCATAAGCTTCCGCTTGACTGGCAAAACCACCGGGGTGTCCAGAAGCCTTACTACCAGTGATTTGTAGCGTCAGGTAGCGCAGGGCATCAGCAGCCAATAAAGTTTGATATACTGCATTTGTATCGGTAGGATTTGCTACTGCTTTTTGACCAGATGCGATCGCTGGTACTGTACCATAAGTTTGAAAATCTGGCAATACTTCCCCAAAATATTGTATCCCTAGACAAAAATTCGGAACTGCGGAAGCCGTATTTTGCGTAATTGCTGTCATGCTGAGTACCTTAATAAAATCGAAAAAACTAGAGATTCTGGTTTAATTTAATAAATATTTTACATCTTTAAGGTTCTAATAATTAATTGCTTTTTCTGAAAATTACTATAACTAAGTGATGATTGATTTTTCCGTTATTTTGTGTTTAGTTGTAGATATTGATGAAATTAACTACATTTACGTTCGCGGATTGTTCCGTAAGGATAGGTACAAAGTACAGGAAGGAGGAAGAAAGAGGGAAGCAAAAGGGAATCAATCTCTTGTTTCTATGGTATTGAAATATCGTTGTTGACAAGTATCTGGAGATAGAAATTAAGAATAATTCGCTTGGTTTTTAGATTTTCTGGCTGAAAAGTTATAATTACCCCAAGATGATTTATACTTGAAGTTGAGTTATTATGTATATAATTGAATTGTTTTTTTTTGATAACAACAGGAGAATATGATGCAAATGCTACCACAACCCAAAGGAATATCTATTATTCAAGTCTTAAACTGGATATTCAGACCTATGCCTTATATGATGGAATGTGCTAAAAATTATGGAGATGTTTTTGCTCTAAAATTACAGGGTAATTTACCACCGATGTTATTTGTTCATTCTCCTGAAGCAATGCAGCAGGTGTTAAGTAATGATCAAAAAGAGTTGGAAGCACCAGGAGATTTAAACAGTATTTTTGAATATTTACTGGGCAAAAATTCTGTCATTAGTCTTAGTGGTAAAGCACATCAACGTCAACGTCAATTAATTATGCCTCCTTTTCACGGGGAAAGAATGCGAACTTACGCAGAATTAATTGAGAATATTACCATAAAAGTTTTTAATCAACAACCAAAAAATCAATCTTTTAATATTAGGAACATTACCCAAGATATCACTCTTCAGGTAATGATGGAAGCTGTTTTTGGCCTTTATGAAGGAGAACGAGCAGAAAAACTTAAACATTTACTTTGTGCAATTTTAGAACAGGGTAGCACTCCTTGGAGAGTTATTTTTCTCTATTTTCCCAAATTAAAAGAAACCTTTGGGATTTCAGAAATTTGGAAACGACAAATGAAGAAACAGGAACAAGCTGACCAACTTATTTATCAGGAAATTCGAGAAAGAAGAGAAAATTTCGATCCTAATCGGACAGATATCCTTAATTTACTTATGTCTGCTGAAGATGAAAACGGTCAACCTATGACTGATGCAGAATTAAGAGATGAATTGATGACTTTATTAGTCGCAGGTCATGAAACTACAGCTACAGCTATTTCTTGGGCTTTTTACTGGATTCATAAACTCCCAGAAGTTAAAGAAAAGTTATTAGCAGAATTGGATAGTTTAGGAGAAAATTATGATTCTAATACTGTCTTTAAATTGCCATATTTAACTGCTGTTTGTAATGAAACATTAAGGATTTGTCCCGTGGGAATGTTAACTTTTCCTAGAAGGGTTAAAACCCCTATTTCTCTCTGTGGTTATCAACTCGAACCAGGTACAATTGTCATGGGTTCAATTTATTTAGCTCATCACCGCGAAGATACTTATCCTGAACATGAGAAATTTCAGCCAGAACGCTTTTTACAAAGACAATTTTCACCTTATGAATTTCTACCTTTTGGTGGTGGTGCAAGACGTTGTATAGGTTTAGCATTTGCCCAAATGGAAATGAAATTGATCTTAGCAAAAGTCCTAAAAACATGGTCAATGAAATTAGTTGATACCCATGAAATCAAACCTCAAAGACGGGGTTTAGTGACAGGACCGAGTAGTCCGATAACTTTAGAAATTGAAAATATTCGTCAACCAAAATCTGCAATTTTAGAAGCAGCAGCAGTTTGATACACTAACAACCAACAAGATCCCCGACTTCCTTAAGAAGTCGGGGATTTAGGTTTATCTTCCACTTTTTTTAACATTTGCTTACATTCCCTAAATATATTAAATATAATAATATAAAAGAGCCAGGTTTTTATCTTATCAAGATATGCAAGAATACGACGTTATTATTATCGGTGCTGGACACAACGGCTTAGTTTGTGCGGCTTATTTACTCAAAGCAGGTTATAGTGTTCTGCTATTAGAAAAACGTCCTGTCCCCGGTGGTGCTGCTACAACTGAAGAATGTATCCCAGAAGTACCAGGGTTTAAATTTAATTTGTGTGCCATTGACCATGAATTTATTCATTTAGGTCCAGTGGTAGAAGAATTAGAACTGACAAAATACGGCTTGGAATATCTAGAATGTGACCCAGTTGTATTTTGTCCTCACCCGGACGGTAAATATTTCTTGGCACATAAATCCTTAGAAAAAACCTGTGCAGAAATCGCTCGTTATAATCAACGAGATGCTAAAAAATACGCCGAATTTACCAATTATTGGCAACGGGCAATTAACGCCATGACTCCCATGTTTAATGCCTCGCCAAAGTCAATTATAGATATTTTTGGTAATTACAATTTCCAACAAGTTAAAGATTTAGTTTCTGTTGTCGGTTCTCCGGCGAAAAGTTTCGATTTTGTGCGCACAATGTTAAATAGTGCGGAGGATATTCTCAATGAATGGTTTGATGAAGAATTTTTAAAAGCACCCCTATCAAGATTAGCATCAGAATTAGGTGCGCCACCTTCACAAAAAAATCTGGCAATTGGAGTCATGATGATGGCTATGCGCCATCATCCTGGTATGGCTAGACCTCGCGGCGGTACGGGTGCATTGGTGCAAGCATTGGTGAAATTAGTTAATAGTAAAGGTGGGGTAATTCTCACAGACCAGCACGTAGAAAAGATTTTAATTGATGATGGTAAAGCGGTAGGAGTCAGGGTGACTGGTGGTAAGGAATTTATGGCTAAACATGGAGTAATTTCTAATATTGATGCCCAAAGATTATTCTTACAAATGACTGAAAAAAGTGATATTGATGCAGTTGACCCTGATTTATGGGAAAGGCTAGAACGTCGCATTATCAACAATAATGAAACCATCCTCAAAATAGATTTGGCATTAGATGAACCTTTGCATTTTTCTCATCATGAACATAAAGATGAATATCTGATTGGTTCAATTTTAATTGCCGATTCTATGAATCATGTTGAACAGGCTCATAATAAATGTACAATCGGCGAAATTCCCGATTCTGACCCCTCGATGTATGTGGTTATGCCTAGCGCCCTTGACCCTAGTTTAGCACCGCCAGGGAAACATACTTTATGGATTGAATTTTTCGCTCCTTATCAAATTGCTGGTGCAAAAAGTACAGGTTTAAAAGGTACAGGTTGGACTGATGATTTGAAAAATCAAGTTGCTGATAGAGTGGTTGATAAATTAGCAACTTATGCCCCAAATGTGAAAAAAGCAACCATCGCTAGAAGGGTAGAAAGTCCAGCAGAATTAGGGGAAAGATTAGGAGCATATAAAGGCAATTATTATCATATTGATATGACTATGGATCAAATGATCTTTTTCCGACCTTTGCCCGAATTAGCTAATTATAAAACCCCCATTGATCATCTGTTTTTAACTGGTGCTGGTACACATCCAGGTGGTTCAATTTCGGGAATGCCAGGACGCAATTGTGCGCGGGTATTTTTGCAAAATAAGCAACCATTCAGTCAGGCCTTAAAAGATGCAGGAAATTCGATTAAGTCCACAGTTGGTTCGGTTTTTGGGATTAGTTAAGTAATACAGACGTAGGGTGCGTTAGTGCAGCGTAACGCACCAGTTTTTATACATTAGAGAATTATAATTTTTACAATACCTCAAAAAATCGTATTTATTCTGATTTTAAATTTCTAAAATATCGTGTACAATTCATCAATGACTTATTTTCCTAGTAATACACTTGTATTACTGATAATATATTGCACTTATGGAAAAACTGACAGTAAAAAACTTTTTAAATATCAAAGATATTGAATTTAATTTATCCAAGATAAATATTATTATCGGACAGCAAGCTAGTGGTAAAAGTGTAATTGCTAAATTAGTTTATTTCTTTAAAGATTTTTTCATTAAATATCGTTCTTCAATCCAGAATAAGCAAAAAAAAGCAGAATTTGATAGAAGTATAATTACAACGTTTAAAATTATATTCCCGGAATATTCTTGGAAAAATCAGGAGTTTCAAATTTTATATGAATTTGATAGTTATTCCATAGCTTTGAATAACCAAAAATCAGATGATAAGAAGTCTAAATTATCTTTGATATATTCTGAACATTTAGTTAAAGTTCGCAGAAAAATATTAAGCGACTATAATAAGAAAACCACTGAATATGCAGAAAATAACCCTGAGAAAATAGAAGAATATTACAATACAATTTTCACTGAATATATTCTGAGAGATAATCATTTTAATAGTCTTGAATTGGTAACTTTTATCCCTGCGGGGAGGTCGTTTTTTGCTAATTTACAAAATAATATTTTTTCCTTTTTGTCCGAAAATATAGTCATAGATTATTTTCTGAAAGAATTTGGTTCGGCTTATGAAAGAGTAAAAAATTTTTATCATCTTAGAAAATTGATTCATGCGTTTAAGCTAAATGATTCAATTGATGAATTAATTAATCAGATAATAGTGGGTAATTATTCATACGAAAAAGATCAGGACTGGATATTATACACTAACGAAACAAACAAAAATAGAAGAACTAATTTATCACATTCATCTTCTGGACAACAGGAAGCCCTACCTATGACACTTATATTAGCTATTTTGCCTTTTATTAGTTCAACAACACTTTTCATTATAGAAGAACCAGAAGCACATTTATTTCCTACATCACAAAAACACGTTATAAGTTTAATCAGTCAAGTTTTTAATGCAACCGAAAAAAAGCATAAATTTATTATAACTACTCACAGTCCTTATATACTAACTGCTTTTAATAACCTAATTCAAGCAGGTAATACTCTAAAAGCATTAAGAGAGAAACCTGAACAAAATGATTTACTAAAAGATTTATTTAAAATAGTTCCAGAAAGTCAAATATTAGATATTAATGATGTTGCTGCTTACACCATCAAAAATGGTATGATTGAAAGTTTGATCAATGAAGACAATAACTTGATTGACGCAAATATCATTGATGAAGTATCCAACGAATTTAGTCAAGTGTTTGAAAAATTAATAGAACTTGAATTGGGAGAATAACATCTGTGGATTTAGATAAATGTTCCGAAAAAATCAGCCATAAAAATATATTAATAGAAGAAAAGAAAAGTAGTAAAATAATTTTTACGAATGAAAAATTAATAGAAGTGACTAAAGTTAAAGTAGATGGTTGTTTAGATATTCAAGGAGTTAAATGTGATTGGTTACTAATTATTAATGAACCTTATATTGAAATTTATATAGAGTTAAAAGGTTCTGATGTAGAACACGCATTTGCACAAATTGAAAATACAATTAAAGTTATATCCCAAGGTTATAAAAATGTTCCCAAATATTGCTATGTCATCACAACTAGATGCCCTATAACATCAACACAAATTCAAGTTAAGACAAAATCATTTAAAAGTAAGTACAATGCAGTGCTAAGAATTAAAAAAACAGGCTGTAATGAAAATATTAATGCCTTGATTACAGATAAATAAACGTAGTAAATATATATGTTCTAGAATTTCTCTATTAGGGATGGGTAAGTATTTTTCTATTTTACACAAGCGATATTTAATACATTAAATAATGTGTTTCCTGTTCTCTGTTGTAATTCTGCTTCGTGAATAGTCCTAAAAAAGTAGTAAATTAAAAAGTGCATCTAGTAGCATTAAAATTTTGATTAAATCACCTGTGCGGAAAATCGTTATTGCTGGTAACTGGAAAATGTTTAAAACCCAGGCAGAATCCGCAGCCTTTTTAAGCGGATTTTTGCCTCACCTGGAGGAAACCCCCTCAGTACGAGAAGTGGTATTATGTCCTCCTTTCACCGATTTAAGCCTGCTGTCCAGATTTTTGCATGGTAGCCGTGTAAATTTGGGAGCGCAAAACGTCCACTGGGAAGAAAATGGAGCATATACGGGGGAAATCGCTGCCCCTATGCTCACAGAAATCGGTGTGCGTTATGTCATTATTGGACACAGTGAAAGACGGCAATTCTTTGGGGAAACAGACGTAACTGTCAATCTCCGTCTCAAGGCCGCTCAAAAACATGGACTCACTCCCATTCTCTGTGTTGGGGAAACTAAACAACAACGAGACGCGGGGGAAACAGAATCAATAATTAGCACCCAGTTAGAAAAGGACTTGGTAGATATTGATCAAAACAACTTGATTATTGCCTATGAACCAATTTGGGCTATTGGTACTGGTGATACCTGTGAATCGAAGGAAGCAAATCGGGTAATTGGCTTAATTCGTGGTCAATTGACTAATCCCCTAGTTCCTATTCAGTATGGCGGTTCAGTTAAACCGAATAATATTGATGAAATTATGGCACAACCAGAAATTGACGGCGCTCTCGTTGGTGGAGCTAGTCTAGAAGCTGATAGTTTTGCCAGAATTGTCAATTATCAATAATGGGGATTGGGGATTGGGGTAATTATCAATTTGGATTATGTATAATGCTTGACCAATTAACTATCGGAAATCACTGTTTTGTCTGGGGAAGGCGGACTTATATCATGGGGATTTTAAATGTCACTCCTGATAGTTTTAGTGATGGTGGTAAATTTAATACTATCTCCGCCGCTTTAACCCAAGCACAAGCAATGGTTGCCGCTGGCGCTGATATCATTGATATTGGTGGACAATCAACTCGTCCGGGGGCGAAGCAAATATCAGTAGATGCGGAACTTGATCGGGTTATATCTGTTTTGGAGGAGCTACGCCCAGTAGTTGATGTCCCTCTTTCTGTAGATACAACGAGGGCTGAGGTAGCTAAAGCAGCTATCAACGCGGGAGCAGATTTAGTAAATGACATTTCTGCTGGTACTTATGACCCCGAAATGCTGCCAACCGTAGCCAGTTTAAACGTGCCAATTATCTTAATGCACATCCGTGGAAACCCTCAAACCATGGTCAATCTCACAGATTATCAAAACTTAATAGGTGATATTTACAGCTTTTTATCTCAGAGAATTACTGATGCTATCCTGGCGGGAATTGACCAAAATAAAATCATTATTGATCCTGGTATTGGTTTTGCTAAAAATCATGAGCAGAATTTAGAAATTTTCCGGCGTTTGCGATCGCTAAAAACACTTAATGCTCCGATTTTAGTAGGGGCATCTCGCAAAAGTTTTATCGGTAATATCCTCAAGCAACCAGATCCAACATTACGGATTTGGGGAACAGCCGCAGCCTGTTGTGCAGCTATTTTTAATGGTGCAGATATCCTGCGAGTTCACGATGTTCAAGAAATGCAAGAGGTAACTCTGGTGACAGATGCCATTTTTCGTTATTCCTACTAATTACACCAGTTTCCGATGTGATGAGGTACAGGTATTAATCATAAAAATCTCGTGGTGCGGGCATCTTGCCCGCTCAAAGTGTACCTAACCTAGATGAAATACGCTGTATTAATTAGCTCCATTACCATTACCGTTACCGTTACCAGGGTTTTTACTATGATTTTCTTGTACCGAATCAGAAATCAACTCCTGAAACATTTCCGTTGAGTTGGCAGGATCTACAAACACAATTTTGGCATTATTGCTTGCACCCAGTTTCTCACTAGCGTCTACGTAATCTTGGGCAACAAGATACCGTAAAATATCCTTACTTTCAGGATGAGAACGCAAGGCTTCAGAAATGATCTCTATAGATGTTTTAGTTCCTTTTGCCCTCTTAACGGCCGCTTCTTCTTCCCCTTCGGCGGCTAAAATCGCGGCTCGTTTTTTAATTTGTGCGTTCTGTTGCTCTTCCATTGACTTGCGTACAGTCTCAGGTGGGGTGATACTCTGAATATCTAATCGCGTAATTTCAACTCCCCAGGTGGATGTAATTGAATTTAATACGCTTAATATAGTTTTGTCTATCTGATCTCTAGACATATTAGTATCCTCCAAGGAATTTTGGGCGATATTTTCCCGGAGGGTAGTTGTGGCTATGTTTGCTAGAGACTGTTCTAGATCATCAATGGCATAAAAGCTTTTTTCAATGTCCTGAATGCGCCAATAAACAATTGCATCTACTTCTAAATAGATACCATCTTTAGTAATTACATTTTGCGGTTTAATATCTAAAAGCTGCTCTCTGGTTGTGTTTTCCATCACAATCTGATCAATGATGGGAACGATGAAACTCAGTCCAGGGTTAAGTTTACGATGATATCGCCCCAATCGTTCAACTAAAGCGACATTCCCTTGATTTACCATCTTTGCAGAGGCCAAGGCGTAACCTACCAGAGCTAAAAATATAATCAAAATTATTGGGTCCATGATCTTCTCCTCTTTCAGCTTTGGGCAGAATTGATTTCAGGGTGATGGTTATACCGTGTATTAACTAACTGTAATTTTAAATGGGTTAAATGTGTAGTTTTTGAATGAGAATTGTTAATAATTAACCTGCCTTGATATTATAGGCGATTATTGCTATACTTATAATTACTATAATTATTAATTTAATTATTAATTGCTGACTAAGTAACTAAGTCATATTATAACCATATTTTAGTCCTAGATTTTTTGGTGGGAAATCTAGAAAACCATTACTTTACCTTTCCTAAATAACCTAAAATCCAGTAGTGAATAGTCTGATAATCCCCAAGATAGTCCCTAAAGGACCAGCTACAGTATTAACTCTGTCACCTGTTTTAGCTAAAACGTTGCGATCAACTACGACAACATCATTATTACGCAGGATCGGATTAGTTTCTTCATTAATTCCTTTAGATAAATCCACTTTAATTGGACGTTTAGTAACTGTACCATTGGCATTGAGGCGGATGAGTTCTATACTTCCTTTACTGGCTCTACTATCATTGAAACCACCAGCAGCTAATAATGCCTGATTTAAAGAGCTATTGGGTTGTAATCTTACCGCTCCCGGTCTTTTGACTTCACCCACTACACCCACTTCAATAGTATTTGGCGATAAAGTAGTGGTAGCCAATTGCGTAGCTTCAGCCGCACTAATGTCTGTAGCTGTAGGAATGACGATTGTATCTCCATCTTGCACCACAATGTCTTGATTGATATCACCACTTTGTAGTAATTGCCAAAGGTTGATATCTATAGTTTGTTCCGTACCAGTTCGAGTAGGACGGCGTAATTTAATCTTCCGTACATCTGCAAGGGACGTAATTCCCCCAGCTAGTTGTAAACTCCGCATCACAGTGGGTAAACCACCACCAGCACCACCACCCTCTCCTCCACCCGCATTTCCAGCGGTGACAAGATAAGAACCGGGACGGTAAACTTGACCAATTACCACCACTGTGCGGGGTGAAGTTTGACTAGCAGCAAAGTTAGCTGCAAAGAGATTCCGAGCTTCAGCCACATTTAGGCTAGTAGCAGTGGGAACAATAATGGTATCTCCATCTCGTAAGGTAATTTCCTGGGAAATTCGCCCTGTTTGAGTCAATTCCTTTAAATTTAGGGAAACCGTCTGCTCTCCAGAACGCCCTACTTTGCGCCGTAATTGCACTTGAGTCACGTCTGCTGCTAATGTCACACCTTGGGCTATAGTTAGGGCAGCTAATACCGTTGGGTATTGCACACCGGGGTTATTCCCTGCTCCCCCTTGTAAGCTGAGGGTGTAAGCTCCAGGCCTGGTTACCTCTCCAGCTACAAACACATTTATGGGACGAGGTGATAACAAGTTAACAGAAATCAGAGGACGTTTGAGAAAACGAGAATATCTTTTCGCAATGGTATCAGAGGCCTGTTCAGTTGTTAAGCCAGAAACGGGTACACTACCAATTAAAGGCATATTAATTGCACCACCAGGAGGAATTTGATATTCACCTGTATATTCTGGAACTTCAAATACATTTACACGGATGAGATCACCGCCTCCTAATAAGTAATCTGTAACTATACTAGATGTTGATTTTACTGACTGCCTCTGTGCCATACTCGCAGATGGTAAAGCGATGTTGACGGTTGTTAGCAATGCTAAACTCATGGTTGAATGGGTGAGGAATTTACACAAATTTTTATTAAGCATACTTACCTGAGACTTGGAGATAACGATATTTGCAGTTATTCTGAAACATTTTAACGTTGATTACACCTAAACATCGCAGTGGCTCAACAATTTTATTTTCTCATAAATCTTTAATTTTCCGGACATAAGTAATTGTAATTTATTGCTTTGGGATATGGATTTTATATTTTCCATGAAGTTAATTCACCTCTAAATTTATTTAGACAATTTAATTCTCAATTTTGATAACAATTTTTGATTCTATATTTTCCACTTCTCCTCAGAGATTTTTTTCTAAAATATCAGATTCATAATTTTATTTTTTAGATATCTCTACACGCTTTCCATTTTTACCTTGTTTGACTTTTATCTAAGAGCATATTTTAAAGTTTTCGACAAATATGAATTTAGACCTTTTAAACACCTCTGAAATCTACTGTGGTACTACAGATTAAGCTGTAAATATAGCAGTCTTGTGAAAAATAAAATTACTACTTATGGCTGATTTATCCATGAAAATTTACCAATGGTAGTTATCTTAATCACCAATCTATTCGCCATAGCTGATACCCTGGACAGCCATTTACCATCAAGCAAAAACGATAAAGTGCTACTTTCTGATTTCGTTTGCTATCTGATTAAATCAATTCAGACAGGGTATGATTTCTGGTTTGAATTTGCTGAATAAAAAACTCTTCTAGAGATTGACGTGATAGATTCATGGTAATGATTTTTCCACCCATCAAACCCAGACTAGATAGAAAATCATAGTCATTTTCTTCGAGTATACCTTGCCAACAACCATCAGCACCAAATTCTAAACTAGCTATCCATTAATTGGGGAATACGTTGAGGTTGTAATTTTTGGGGAATTTGAAATAAACCCGCTGCTAACTCTAAAAATTCCCAACCACTGAGATAGTCGTATAAATAGGGATTTTCCGGGAGGTAGTCAATATGTTGTTTAACTTTAACGTCACCTATGGGTTGACCTAATAATAATCCCCTTCCAGATGTGGGGCGGATAATTCCCAACAACAATTTTAACAAAGTGGTTTTACCCGCACCATTGGGACCGAGCAAGCCAAAGGTTTCTCCTGGATACACTTGTAAAGAACAGTTTTTCAGGGATACAACTTTTTGATTGAGCCAAAATCCGGTGCGATAGACTTTTCGTAGTTCACAAGTCAGGACTACAGGTTGTTTGTCTAGGGGATTTTGTCGAGCATTGGAGTTGTCTGCAACAGAATTCATGGACGTGAAATTATCAACTACTGACTATTGAGAACTATCTACATATTAACCGCTGTCGGGAATTTTTATAATACACCTTTGGAACTAGGAATGGTTTCTGCTCGACGTGGATCAATTTCCGCTGCTACTCGCATAGCTCTAGCAAAGGCTTTAAAAGCAGCTTCAATAATATGATGGGAATTAATACCATCTAATTGACGAATATGTAACGTCATTTGGCTATGATTTACCAAGGCCACAAAAAACTCCCGCACCAATTGTGTATCATAAGTCCCCACCCGTTGAGTAGGAATTACCAAACCATAACTTAGATGAGGTCTACCGGAGAAATCTAAGGACACTTGTACCAAGGCTTCATCTAAAGGAGCAGTAAAATTACCGAAACGGACAATTCCTTTTTTATTTCCCAAAGCTTGAAATAATGCCTGTCCCAAGGTAATTCCCACATCTTCATTAGTGTGATGATCATCAATTTCCCAATCACCTTGAGCTTGAATATCCAGGTCAAATAACCCATGGGAAGCGATTTGATGAAGCATGTGATCTAAAAAGGGAATACCAGTAGATACTTTACATATACCTGTACCATCAAGGTTGATAGTGACATAAATATTTGTTTCACCAGTAGTACGGTGAACTGAGACTATGCGAGGTGTTTGTTTGTTGTCCGTTGTCATTTGTCAGTTGCAATAGGTAATGGGTAATGGGTAATGGGTAATGGGTAATAGGGGCAATAAATATTCTCCCTGCCCCCTGCTCCCGGCCTCTTCTTACATCCCCATGATTTCATATCCCGCATCTACATACAGGATTTGTCCAGTAATACCGCTTGCCAAATCACTACACAAAAAAGCGGCTGTATTACCTACTTCTAATTGAGTGACAGTGCGACGGAGCGGGGCTACTTTTTCAACATGATGAATCATATCTAGGATACCACCGACGGCAGAAGAAGCTAAAGTGCGAATAGGACCAGCCGAAATGCCATTAACACGAATATTTTCAGGACCAAATTCGGCTGCTAAATAACGAACACTGGCTTCTAGACCTGCTTTAGCCACACCCATAACATTATAATTAGGAATTGCTCTAACTGCTCCCAAATATGTAAGAGTAATAATACTTCCGCCTTGAGTCATCAAAGGTTTAGCAGCACCGCTTAACTGTACAAGAGAATAAGTGCTAACTTCTAAAGCTGTATTGAAACCAGAACGGGAAGTTTGGCTAAAACCTCCGGTCAAATCTTCCTTTTTAGCAAAAGCCAAACAATGGACTAGAATATCTAATCTCCCCCATTCTTGCCGGATAGTTTCAAAAGTAGATTGAATTTGCTCGTCATTTTCAACATTGCAGGGCAGAAACAAACTAGGGTTGAGCGGTTCTACCAATTCAGCCACTTTTTTTTCCATTTTACCCTTGTCATCTGGCAAGTAGGTAATACCCAAATTAGCCCCCGCTTTGTGCAGTTGCTGGGCAATTCCCCAAGCGATAGAACGGTTATTGGCAATACCTGTAACTAGGGCATTTTTTCCAGACAGATTCAGCATAAACTTTGCTAATATAATTCATCATTAGGAGCATACTAGAATCTGACCCTAGTTTAACTTTGTGAGTCTAGAAATTTTCTAAAATCCGCAAAGAGTAGGCAGGAAGTACCCGGCAAATCATAACCATATTTGTAAAGATTCTCAAGAAATTTCCCAGCTTTGGGGCAAAACCTGGAGACGATAACTAGCAGAACTACTTATCAATAATTACTAGCTAACCTGAACCAAAATTATGTATCATAATCAACGAAGGGTTAGGAAATATGAATTTGGGTATAGGAAAAACAAAAAAAATAACGGTGCTTTATTGATTTTTCAGGTGTATTCTTAGGTAATTAGTTTTTGTTTTTCTGGCATTGGGTAGGGGAAGGGAGATGATCGTGACACAAGACAAAGCCCTAGCAAATGTTTTTCGTCAGATGGCCACCGGGGCTTTTCCCCCGGTTGTCGAGACGTTTGAACGCAATAAGACGATCTTTTTTCCGGGAGATCCTGCTGAACGAGTTTATTTTCTTCTCAAGGGTGCGGTGAAACTGTCGAGGGTGTATGAAGCAGGAGAAGAAATAACGGTGGCTCTGCTGAGGGAAAATAGCGTTTTTGGCGTGCTGTCTCTATTGACAGGTAATAAGTCTGATCGATTTTATCATGCAGTGGCATTTACCACTGTAGAATTGCTTTCAGCGCCAATTGAACAAGTGGAGCAGTCACTAAAGGAAAATCCAGAATTATCAATGTTAATGCTGCGAGGGCTGTCTTCGCGGATTCTCCAGACGGAGATGATGATTGAAACTCTGGCTCACCGCGACATGGGTTCACGGTTAATTAGTTTTTTACTGATTCTTTGTCGTGATTTTGGCGTTCCTTCTGCTGATGGCATTACCATTGATCTGAAGTTATCACATCAGGCGATCGCTGAAGCAATTGGCTCGACTCGCGTTACTGTGACTAGACTCCTGGGAGATTTACGCGAGAAAAAAATGATTTCCATTCATAAAAAGAAGATTACTGTGCATAAACCTGTCGCTTTAAGTAAGCAATTTACTTAAAATTTATAATTTATGGGGTAAGGTCAATAGATTTTGGATTTACGATTTTGGATTTTGGATTGACTCCACCCTAAAGTGTGGAGCTTGGGGATTTTAAATTAGCGATTTTGGATTAGTTCTGCCCTGAAGGGGCGAGGGTTGTACCGAAAATTCCCAATCTAAAATCTAAAATCTAAAATTTTTTGGTCAGGTAATGGAATTGGTACGAATTTTTAGATATTAGGGGCAACCAATTCCAAAATTACCCCCACTCCATTGATTATTTATCCACAGACAATGGTTGAACGTAGTAGGCTAGACTGGTCAGCATTTCCGTAGCTAACAATGACCACTGGTTACATCCTAATTGCAGCAATTCTCATCCTGGGAGGCGTGATTGCCACCGTGGGCGATCGCATCGGCACACGAGTTGGTAAAGCACGTCTCTCACTCTTCAACTTGCGTCCGAAAAAAACCGCTGTAATTGTGACTATTTTTACGGGTGGTCTGATTTCTGCAACCACTTTAGCAATTCTATTTGCTGCTGATGAAGGATTGCGAAAGGGTTTATTTGAGTTGGAGGATATTCAAAGGGACTTGGGACAAAAGCGGGAACAACTGAAAACCGCAGAAACTCAAAAAGGTCAGGTAGAACGTGAGTTAAATCAAAGCAGACAAGAACGAAGTCAGGTACAACAGGAATTACAAACTATCAATAAATATTTGCGAGCGGCAAATACTAAACAAAAAGCTACACAATCTCAATTGAATCGTACTCTTAACCAACAGGCTAAAACTCAAGTACGACTTTATGAAACTCAACGTCGTCTCGGTGGAATTGTGGTTCAATATCAACAAGCTAAAACTGAATTACAAACTCTTTACAATCAGCGCCTGACATTACAAAGTGCAGTGCAAGAATTAAAGTCAGAACGAGAAAGATTGTATGCTCAAAGTAAGCAAGCTATTGATGAGGCAAAGACGGCTATTGAAAAACGCGATCGCAAAATTACTAAATTAGATAAGCTGATTCAAAACCGCAATCTACAAATTAAACAACGAGAAGAAATTATTCTGACAAGAGAATCTCGTTTACAAGAATTGGAAAAACAACAAAAATTTTTAGAACAAGAAGTAGCTAGATTAGAAAAATATTATCAGTCTTACCGTGATCTCCGGTTGGGTAAATTAGGTTTAGTTAGGGGTCAAGTGATAGTGGCAGGGTTAATTACTGTTGATAAACCTATTATGGCAACTCAGGCAATTATCCAAATTTTACAAGAAGCTAATCGTAATGCCAATATTCAATTAACTGAACCTGGCGCTAAATCTACAAATACAGAAATACTGCGTGTGACTAAAAATCAAGTTGATCAATTAATTGCACAAATTAAAGATGGTCGAGAATATGTAGTACGAATCTTTTCAGCAGGTAATTACGTTAGAGGTGAAAAGCAAATCGAATTTTTTGCAGATGCAGCCCGAAATCAACTAGTGTTTTCATCAGGTGAGGTACTGGCTACAACTACAGCCGATTTAATTAATATGACATCTGACCAACTGCGTCAACGTCTAGATTTGCTAGTTTCTGCTTCTCAATTTCGCGCTCGAAATGCGGGAATTGTTGAAGCTGTAGAAGTAGAAGGGACTTTTGTTCGCTTTGTTACTCAATTACAGCAAACAGAGCAAGAGATAGAAGTTAAAGCCGTAGCCGCAGAGGATACTTATACTATTGGTCCATTAAGAATAAAATTAGTGGCTTTATTAAATGGACAAATTCTTTTCACTACGTGAACAATCAAAAATCAATTTAATATAAACTAATAACAAAGCAAAACTTTACACAATTACTGAATTAATTTACAATAACAAATAATTAATTTACAATAACAAATGACGAATTTACAATTATAAATGATTGACTTACAATAACAAATGATTGACTTACAGTAAAAATTGATAACAACAAAGAACTAATGACTAATAACCAATGACTAATACACAACCTGTAGTTTTAGGATTTGATCCTGGTCGTGATAAATGTGGTATTGCGGTAATGGGATTAGATAGACAACTGTATTATCATAAAGTGATATTAGCAGAAGAGGCGATCGCTAACATTGAAGTACAATTGCAAAAGTTTCCTGTATCATTAATAGTGATGGGAGATCAAACAACAGCTAAAAAGTGGAAACAGCAACTTAATCAAGAATTAAGTAAACCGACAAATATTATTTTAGTTGATGAACGTTATTCTACCTTAGAAGCACGCGATCGCTATTGGCAGATGTATCCACCCCAGGGTATAATTAAACTATTACCCAAAGGAATGCGTCAACCTCCCAGGGCAATAGATGATATTGTGGCAGTCCTTCTAATTGAAAGATACCTGAACCGACTAACTAACAAATAATTTAGAGTTCAGCCCGAATTGTAAAAGCATAATCTCCCCCAGGTTCTAATTGATAATCTTGTTGTTCTAAAAACCGTCCTAGAGGTTCTTTAATTAAAGCACGACCTTGGGAAGGCTTTACAGAAAGTTCCCCCCGACGAAAATGCCACTGGAAATGCCATTGAAAATTACCAGCGCTGACTTCACCTTCAAGAAAGCCCTGTTGCCAAGATTGGCGGATAATTCTAACATGGGCAGTAGTTTCTGGCAGACGTTTTGCACTCACGCTTATTTAATGTCAGGTATGGGATAAAAGCCAATTATTTATGTAGGCTATTTATTTTACGTACTAAAAATAGCTTAAATCAATAAACTAATAAAGACAACATAAGTTAGTAAGGTCTGGGTTTTTAACTGCTGATTTGTAGTCAAATGACAATAAATGCAAGATAATAATGCAATAATTGCATTCAGGAATCAATTTTGTTACGAAAATAACAGATAATAAGAACGACATTGTTTATTACTGCTATTGCCCACTACAGAATATACAAGGTAGTGGGTTTTATCTCAACTTGAGGATTATTCACCATGGAGTCCCGTCATTGACTTGCAGCCAATGTTATATAAAACTATTTGTCAAGACTGTGCTTTTTATGTTAAATTACAGTGTACTCACCCTGATGAGTTAGATGTTGATTGTGCTACCGTAAATTTTTGTAGTTCATTTACTCCAGCGGTAGAAATTGATAGTCCTTGTGTGTCTTTTGGCTAAGATCGCTCTCTTGTGCTATTGCTGTCTTAATACTTAGATTTTAGGGAGGCTGTTTCCATTGATTATCCTATGTACTCATAATGATGGTGGTGTGGGAAAAACTACCCTTGCTGTTCATATTGCTGGTGTTCTTCTTAACAGACAAGATAGTACACTTCTAATTGATTGTGATGATCAGGCAGATTTTTGGCAGTTTTACATTGATCGCAATCCAGAAAAATCAAAAGATTGGGAATGGCTAGAAAATAGTACAGTAATGTATAATGGAAGGCGTGAAGCAATCCCGAAAGAGCTACCAAAAGGGCAATATGACCATATTGTTTTAGATATTGACAGTCCTCTAAAAAATATTGTACAAACAATAGTAGGGAATGACCCGGATTTGATTTTAGTACCAGTTAATAAATCTCAGGAAATCAAAGCATTGCGTAATCTTCCCAGAACTCTAAAAGTTATTGCTCAATTGGAAACAAAAGCAGGCTATGCTCCACAGGTAGTAATTGTACCTTTAGGAATATCACAATCCTCTATATATCAGATCGTTGAGAGATTAGAAGACGATTTGAAACCTCAAAGATACAGAGTTGCGGATGAAATGCCTGATTGTCAAGAGCAGATGCAATTTGCTATCTATCAAGATAGAAAATATATTTGGGACTATGAAGGTTTAGAACATTTATACGATTACTTTGTTGATTTATTAGATGGATAATGTTAGGAGATGAATTATGTCTATAGAAGATAAACAAACCACTCCAAGTAAAGATTTTTTGACCGATAATGCCATCCAAAACGGCATAAAAAAAGTAGAGGAAGAAAAACAAGAAAATCAAAACTTAGATTTAGATATAGAATTAAGATATACTGACTCTGAGTTAAAAAAGATAGGAAAGCTAACTGCAATCCTCAGATTAGAAAAAGAACTATTTCTAGAATCAGTAATTAGTTACGTACATTTTCTTTTCTCTGAGCATAAAGAAAGTATCCAAAAAATAATTGATGAAGAATCAGAAAATTATCAAGCCGAGTTAAAACAAATTACTCCAATAGAGAAAATGTCTAACAAAGACCGTGATAGATTTTCACGAAAAATTAGGCTATCACCTGAAACATCAAACAAAATAGAACAGTTGGACATGAAAGACAGAATAAATGAATGTTTGTTTGTTGGTATCAATTTACTTTATAAAAACTTAGTTGCAGAATTTAAAACTGTTAATCAGGAAAAATAAAAATGGATTTCTTAGAAATTGATGCGTTAGTAACAGGGATTATTTATTCTAGCGAAACAGCAAAACAAGATTTAGGTAGACGTTTTGCTGCCTATCTGGGATTAACACCAGGAAAATCTGGAAGTGATGGAGGAATAGATGATTATGCCGAACTAAATAATGATATGATTTATTTTCAGTCTAAATTATCCCAAAATATCTTAGATGCTTCTTATTCAGCAGAATTAATTGGTAATATAATAATTCATGAAGCTAATATTGGCATAATGTTAGCTGGTGTTGGTTATACAGACGGATTTCGTTCTCGTTTAAATAAAGCTATTCAAAGTAAGCAGATTAATACACAGCTAAAGATTCATTTATTAAGCCTTGAAGATGTGTTTGGAGAAACGGAGATGTTTATAAGAGCTACTCAAGATTTACCTTCATTGAGGAATTTGAGTAATGGTGAATGGGCTAAATATAAATAGTATGATTATATTGTGTATTACTTATAAGTTTATGTGAATTATATTTTAGAGAGATTACACGAAATAAAACTAAATCCATGCAATTACCATTAATTAAATATCCTATTTTTGGGATAATCAATTTCTTATTATTAAGTATTAATATTCAACCCGTATTTTCCAGTTCTTACCCTACTTTAATACTGGCACAAAACACAAATACTAAAGCAGCTACAGAGGCTTTAAATCAAGGATTACAAGCGATTCAGTCGGGAAAATTAGAAGATGCAATTACGGCTTTTCGTGAAGCTATTAAACTAGATCCTAAATTAGCAGCAGCGCACTATAACTTAGGTTTAGCACTACGACAATCAGGAAAGTTACAACCTGCAGCAGATGCTTTTTATCAAGCTACTCAAGCTGACCCTCAATTTGCTTTAGCTTTTGCGAATTTAGGTGGGGCTTTATTAGAAGGAAATAATTTAAAATTGGCCAAAGACTATTTAAGTAGGGCTTTAGAATTAAATCCAAATTTGGGTTTTGCCCATTATAATATGGGATTAATTAGGGAAGAGGAGAAAAATTGGGAAAGTGCGATCGCTTCTTTTGCAAAAGCCAAATTAATTAGTCAAAACGCGCCTGAACCAGCTTATCATTTAGGTGTCTGTTATCTGCAACAGGGGAAAATTGAGCAAGCGAAGGCAGCTTTTAGTGAAGCAATTAAAATCAATCCTAAATATGCAGAAGCCCATTATAGTATGGGAACAATTTTATTTAATCAGGGTAAATTAAATGAAGCTTTAGCAGCCTTTAGAAAATCCGCTGCGGGGAACTTTAGTTATGCTAATGCTTATTATGGTGCGGGGTTGGTTTTTATGGGGTTAAAGCAGTACAAAGAAGCTGTCCAAGTCTTGCAATATGCTAGAGACTTATATAATATTCAGGGTAATTTACAGTGGGTGAAAAGTTCCGAGGAGTTATTAGAGAAAGCCCAAAATTTAAGTAGGTAAGGTAGGATTTACACCAAAAAGTTATAGGACTAACTCAGCTTTTAGACAGATGAATAATTATGGAGGAATAAGTAGAAATTAATTAAACAACTAACGGAGTAAAAAAATGAGTAAAACCAAAACTCAAGAACCCATTAGTAACTTAGAGTATGATTTTATCAGCGTACTGCATAATAAAGCAGTAGCCGTTCAAGCTTATGAAAATTATATCAAAGACGCAAAAGAGGCTAATTCTACACCTTGTGTAGAACTATTCCAAAAATTACGCCAGTCAGAAATTGAACAAGCACACGAAATTCGCCAGCATCTCCAAGAGGTGATGCAGCAAGGTAAGATGTAGTTAATAGTAGGGGAAGGTTTAAAAAGTTAATCAGTTAAACCCTCCCCTACTCACTTAACGAATATACTCTTTTAGTACGCTGTTACGATTAGGGTGACGTAATTTACGGAGTGCTTTGGCTTCGATTTGGCGAATACGTTCGCGGGTGACGTTAAAAATCTGGCCGATTTCTTCTAGGGTTTTCATGCGGCCATCGTCTAAACCATAGCGTAATCTGAGAACGTCCCGTTCACGAGGTCCGAGACTATCTAGGACTTTTTCTAGGTCTTCCCGCAGCAAGTTTTTAGAAACTTGGTCTTCTGGGGTTTCACCTTCTGACTCAATAAAATCACCTAAACGGGAGTCTTCTTCTTTACCTATGGGTGTTTCCAGAGAAATTGGTAACTGGGCAGATTTGGCAATAAACCGCAGTTTTTCGATGGTCATTTCCATGCGAGTGGCAATTTCTTCCTCCGTGGGTTTGCGCCCCATTTCTTGGGACAGGAGTTTGGTAGTTTTCTTAATCCGGGAAATTGTTTCGTAGAGATGAACCGGTAGACGGATAGTGCGAGACTGGTCGGCGATCGCCCTTGTAATTGCTTGACGTATCCACCATGTAGCGTAGGTAGAAAACTTATAGCCTTTTTCGTGATCAAACTTTTCAGCCGCACGAATCAACCCCAAACTACCTTCTTGAATCAAGTCTTGGAAGGACAAGCCACGGTTCATGTATTTCTTGGCAATGGAAACCACCAGCCGCAGGTTCGATTGTACCATTTTCTCCTTAGCCCTTCTTCCTATGTGGAGTCTAGAGCGTAGGGCTGGTAATGATAATTTTACTTCTCCTGCCCATTCTTCTGGTTCTGGTATCCGTTCTAGTTTTTCATACAAACTCTTGTAAGCATCTTCTAGCACCAGTAGTTCAGCTATTTTGCGCGCTAGTTCAATTTCTTCATCTGCGCGTAATAGACGAATCCTCCCAATCTCTTGCAAGTACAGACGAATGGAATCTTCGGTGTATTGCTTTTTCTTGGTTTGTGCCCGAGGACGCGATTTAGCGGCTTTTCCAGACTTGGTGTCGTCCTCATCAGACTGAGGATCTAAAAAATCATCAATTTCGCCATCATCAGCCAGCAATAAGTCCTCTTCTTCTATTAAGAGTTCTTGTAATTCGATCTCAGGCGGATTTATCATTTCTAGGTCAGGCTGATAAATATTATCGAGTACGTTGTTAGCCTGGTTCATGCCGCGTTCCTCATGCTCCTTGCAGAATCAGTTACTCAAGACATTTTGATTACTTTTGGCATCAAGTAATCTCTGAACCGAAAATTGGGTTTTGGCTGTTCACCCTCAAATATTTTCGGTGTTTGTTGTTTTCCCTGTTTTAATCAGGATTGTGCAGTGGCAATGTCATTTGTAATGTGACTTGCTCACTTTCCCCATGGTCATACATGACGACGCTAGATATCACTTTCGATTAACTGAATCTATCAAACTAGGTTCATCTTTCTTCAAAAAGCTTCCTGATGCGGACACAATTGTATGACCTTTGGCAGATTTAACTGTAAATACCGTTTTGATTGTAGCCTGTTTCACAAAAAATGCGCTTTTTTTGTGCATTATTTATGAACTCCTGAAAGTCAGATCAAGCTACCTTTATCAAAAAGACATTAAAAATGGTGGTAACACCATTAATCTTATCGAAAACTTGTTGGTTTGACAGTGGGATTGTCATTAAATTAAAAGTTAGGAACAATTGCTGCTCTATAAAACCTGTACAAATTGTTCTGATGTAGACAATTTGTGTTTATGTCCTGTTTCAACTAAACCCGATGGCGGGCACTTGTTTACAGGTACTAGTTTTACTTAAACTAATTGTACCACCGTCTGTTAATGACTGTTGTTTGTTTCCAGGTGCTAACCCCTGTATATGCTATACTAAAAATCTAAACTAAGGAGTTAAGATTATCGGGTATTTTAGGACTGTGAGAGATGAACCGAGATTTGACTCAATTCAGCCTTATTCACACATTAGCGCAGAGTTGAGATTTCTACCCTGTGCAACTTGACAAACTGTTCTTATTGTATACAACGATATTTTAATCAGATGATACATAATATTGTTACTAAAGTTGCCTAATGATATTTTTAGGTAATTTCAGGTATGTTAATTATCCTTGTGAATACTTCTGGTTTTAAGAAAGTGGCTGTCATCTCTGAACGGAAAAGTCTTGTGTATACTTATCAATTTTTGCTTTGTAGATAATATCTAGTCAAGCTATCTAAGCATAGCAAATGCTTTATGCCTTTGTGGGGAAAATTTATAATTTTTCGAGAAAAATTTTGGAGAACAGGGGTAATGAGTAATTACCCCTGTTTCCATTCCTTAAATGTCTAAATCTGTCATATTCAGTTTAGATCCATAAGTTTCAATAAATTCCCGTCTAGGCGCGACTCGATCGCCCATTAAAATGGTAAAAATTCGATCTGCTTCGGCTGCGTCTTCAATTTCCACTCGTTTGAGAGTGCGGGTTTCTGGGTTCATGGTGGTTGTCCACAGTTGTTCAGGCATCATTTCCCCCAACCCTTTAAACCGCTGAATGGTATAATTAGCATTACTAGGAAGAGTATCTAGATGCTGTTGTAATTCCCGTTCACTGTAACAATACTGGTAATTTTTGCCGCGCTCTACTTTGTACAATGGCGGACAAGCAATATAAATGAAACCTTGTTCAATTAACGCCCGTTGATAACGATAAAAGAAAGTTAACAACAAGGTGCGGATGTGCGCCCCATCTACGTCAGCATCAGTCATTAATACTATATGATGATATCGTAATTGTGAGGGGTTAAATTCTTCACCTTTAACTCCTAAACCCAGTGCGGTAATTAAGGCTTGAATTTCATTATTTTTATAGATTTTGGCATCATCAGTTTTTTCGATATTGAGGATTTTACCACGCAAAGGGAGAATTGCTTGGGTGCGGCGATCGCGTCCTTGCTTCGCACTTCCACCGGCTGAATCACCTTCTACGATATATATTTCAGATTCAGCCGGATCACGAGAGCTACAATCTGCTAACTTACCAGGTAGAGGCGAAGATTCTAATACTGATTTCCGACGGACTAATTCCCGTGCGTGTCGAGCAGCTTCAGCAGCTTTAAACGCTTGGATAGCTTTATCTAAAATAGCATCAGCTATAGCAGGATGAAAATCTAGATACTCCGTGAGAACTTCACCGACAAAAGAATCAACAATACCGCGAACTTCTGTATTTCCCAGTTTAGTTTTAGTTTGTCCTTCAAATTCAGGATCAGGGACTTTCACAGAAATGACAGCAGTTAAACCTTCGCGGACGTGTTCACCACTGAGATTAGATTCATTCTCTTTAATTTTATTGCGTTTGCGAGCGGTAGCATTTAATGTCCGAGTTAAAACTGCTTTTAAACCTTCTAAGTGCGTACCACCATCAATAGTGCGAATATTATTAGCAAAACCCAGGACATTATCCGTATAAGCATCAGTACACCATTGTAAAGACACTTCTACCTGGACATTGTTGCGTTCCCCTTGAACATAGATAATTTCTTCATGGAGAGGCTGCTTATCACGATTCATGTAGGCGATATATTCCTTAATACCACCTTTGTACTCGTAAGTTTCTATTTTAGGGATATCGCTTTTAATAATTTCTAAGCGATGATCTGTAAAAGTAATTTTTACACCTGCATTAAGATACGCCAACTCACGTAAGCGTCCAGATAAAGTAATGTAATCAAATTCTATGCTAGTAGTAAAAATTTGTGTATCTGGCTTAAAGGTAATAGAAGTCCCCGTTCGATCTTCTTTGTAGGGCTTTGCTACCAATTCAGTAACAGGGAAACTGCGTTCATATCGTTGGGTATGTATCTTGTGATCACGCCAAACCGTGACTTCTACAAACTCAGATAAAGCGTTTACCACAGAGATTCCCACACCGTGTAAACCGCCGGATACCTTATATCCACCACCACCGAACTTACCACCTGCGTGGAGAACAGTTAACACAGTTTCTAAAGCTGATTTCCCTGTTTTTGGGTGAATATCCGTAGGAATACCCCGACCATCATCTGTCACCGTCACAGAACCATCAGCATTGATATCCACCTCAACATGGGTACAGTAACCCGCCAAAGCTTCATCAACAGAGTTGTCAACTACCTCGTAAACTAAATGGTGAAGTCCTCGCGGACCTGTAGTACCGATGTACATCCCTGGTCGTTTGCGGACGGCTTCCAGACCTTCCAGAACCTGAATCTGATCGGCGCTGTAACTGCTCGTCATGAAAATTCTCCTGATGCTTGGGGTTAAAATTGCTAAAATGCGAAAAAAGTCAAATCACCCCAACATTATAACATAAAAGCCTTCCTGCCGTCTGTAGCGCAATTTTATGAGAAGTTTACATAAGGGTTGTAACCCTGATGAGAATTGGGGAGAAAATTCCCTATTTTACGTTTTTCTTCCCACTGACCAGTGACAACGAACACCTAACTAATGACTAATGACTAAATTAATTGTAATTTGTGGGGCTACGGCCACGGGTAAATCTAGTTTAGCCTTGAGTTTAGCACAAAGATTAAATTCTGTAATTCTCAGTGCTGATTCTCGTCAAGTATATCGTGAGTTTGATATTGGGACAGCGAAACCAAATCTAGCTGAAAAAAAATTAGTTCCCCATTATTTAATAGACATTTGTGAACCAACTGAAATCATGACATTAGCAGATTATCAACAACAAGCACAGGCTTTAATTGCTAGTTTGGGAGTTGAAACACTGCTGTTAGTGGGTGGAACAGGTTTATATATTCGTTCCATTGTTCAAGGAATGAAAATTCCCAGAGTTGCACCACAGCCGGAATTGCGATCGCAATTAGAACCCCTTGGTCAAATCCAACTTTACCCTATGTTACAACAAGTTGACCCCGTTGCCGCCCAAAAAATTCACGCTAACGATTTGGTGCGGACTTTAAGAGCTTTGGAGGTTTATTATACCACTGGTATTCCTATTTCTGAACAACAAGGAGAAAATCCACCAGATTATCCAATTTTACAAATTTGTTTAGATGCTGATGCAGAACATTTAGATGTCAGGATTCGCAAACGAACTGAACAAATGATAACAGATGGTTTAGTTGATGAAGTTGAATACTTGTCTCAAAAATATGGTATTTATTTATCCTTATTAAATACTTTAGGATATCAAGAAATCAAACAATATTTAGCTGGTGAAATTTCTTTAGATGCAGCCAAAGAATTAATTATTTTACATACCAGACAATTTGCCAAACGTCAACGGACTTGGTTTAGACAATCTCCTAATCTTGAATATTTTGATATGAATAATTCTGATTTATTGGAAAGTGTTTGGCGACGCATAAACGAATTTTCTGTCTGATAGCGTAGCGTGGCGTTATCAGACAAAAAATCCTGTAAATCCTTAAAAATCCAATTCTAAATAAATAAACTAGGAGAAACTTTAAAATATTCTCCCAAGGCTTTTGCTTGTGCTTTACTAATTGAACGTTTACCGTTGACAACCTCTGAAACTACACCGCTGCTAGAACCTAGAATACGTACTAAGTCAGCTTGACGAATGCCGCTAGATTCCATGATATGTAGCAATATTTCATGAGGTGTAGATTCATCCATTGGATAATTTTCTTCCTCATAATCTTCAATTAGTCTGACAATCAATTTATCTAAAGCTCGCTCCTCTGGAGTAAGATTCTTTTTAAAAGTTAGAAATTCTGCAACTTTTAAAAGACGCTCATACTCTTCCTCTGTTTCAATTACTTGAGGAGCGATTTCTGCTAGTAATTGACTATAAGTTTTATCGTCAAAAGTAATGGTCATTTTTCCATTTATCTTTATTGTATTCCGCGTGAGTTAGCAAGTATTTGTAGTGAACTTTTTTTGTTTTATAATTAATCCCTACAATTAAACGATAGTCATTACCTTTGATATTAAAAACAGTAAAATTACCAACTGCTTCAGCATCTCGATAAACTTTTTGAACATCATTTAAACTTTGCCATTCTGCTTTTTTAAAAGTTATATACCAACTCTCAATTTGTTTTTTGATATCAGGGTACTTTGCTGCTTCTTCGCGGAGGGTGCGAATTGAAATTAGGTGCATAATATACTTTGGATTTGAAATAATAGTGATTGGTGTACATAGCTTTACTCCTTGTTTATGCCTTGTTTATGCCTTGTTTATGCCTTGTTTATGCCTTGTTTATGCTTGCCACCTACTTTATTCTCGCAAAATGAGAGTAAGTTGTCAAGCCCTTATTAAGGCTTATGCAAAATCTCTCTAAAACCCTCTTCCCTTCGCGCTCTTCGCTTCTTCGTGGTTCATTTTTCCGTAATTAAAAACTCCACAAAGATAAAAAATCCTTGAGGAGTTTGAGAGAGTGTTCACGGATTTTACCGAGCCATAAAGAATTAAGCCATAACGCACCAAACAGTAAATTTACTAATTATCTGGAAGTTGTTTTTTCAAAGCATTTAATGAAGCCCAACGGCTATCAATGGGTGGTTCAGAAACAGCAGTATTCAAAATACCCGGACAATTAAGGTCACATAATTGACGCTGAGGTAATGCTAAACACATCTGTTGATATAGCCATTCACCGGGATCAAAGTGACCATCAGGTGCTAAAGTTTCCAGTAAATCCTCTACAGCAACTTCCATTTCTAAAGGAAAATCTTCCGTTTGATTAGCGGTTTCATCTAACCAAATGACTTCCTGAGTATCAAGAACCAGACGATGGTTATACTGCTGCAAACAGCGGTTGCAGGTACAAGTAATAATTGTTTCTGCCTGAGATGAAACTTCTAAATAATTACCCTGGTGTTTAACTTGGATAATTCCCCGCACGGGTGTTAATGTTTCCAATCCAGGCAGAAACTCTTGAACTTGAATTTCCTCTGTCCGCTCCGGGGCTTTAGATAGCTGCGGAATAAAAATAGCGTCCATAGGATTTGTGAAATACCCTGAAAATTGAGTATGGGTAATGGGTAATATTCTTGTCTGTTCCCAGTTAAGAGTTCCCTACTACCTAATTATGGTGTAACTGCTTGACGAACAACTAAATGACGGTGAGGTTCTTTACCACGGCTGAAGGTTTCTAAATCAGGACAATCCTGCAATAATGTGTGAATTTGTCTTCGTTCAGTAGCGCTGAGAGATTGAAGTTCTACTTCTCTTCCTGAAAAGCGGACTTCTGCGGCAGCCGTTTCTGCTAAAGTGCGGATTTCGGCTTCTCGTCTCACACGATAACCATTTAATTCCACGGTGTAAGCGGTATGATTGTCTTCTGGTTGGTTCAAATTAAGAATGGAATTTGCGAGATACTGAATGCTATCTAGCACCGAACCACCAGCACCAATTAAAATCCGAATTTGTTCTGATGTTAAATTGGTTTGATCTATTGTTAACCAGTAGCTTTCTCCTGTGGGTGTATCTTGCTCAGAAGATGGGTTAGTTTCTAAATTAGCCCGTACTTGAGTAGATAAACCCATGAGAAGTAGCAAATTTTGTAACCATTCTTCACTATTTTGCATAGAAATGTCGCTCATAATCAACCATTAGCCTTTTTCTTAGAACTTTTGGGTTCAAATGGCAACGCTTTTACTTCAATGGTTTGTGCTTCTTTTGCCTGTAAGTCTACGATTTTTTGGATTTCTTCTGGTAAAGGTTCACGGGAGAGGATATAGGTTTGGATAGTTTGGAAAACATTACCAATTACCATATACATAAGTACCCCAGCCGGTAGGGGAAAAAATAAGAACATTCCAGAAAAGAGCACAGGAGTAATTTTATTGACTGTATCTTGTTGAGGGTTGCCACCGCTGGAATTTTGTCCAGAGAGCATTTGGCTGACATAAAGACTGATACCAAAGAAGACAATCATGGCCACAATATCCCAATGAACTGTATTATCGGGATCAATAGCGCCCACTCTACCTAAAGCATCAATAAAGAGAAATCCTTTTTCTGCTGCTAGTCCGGGAATTGTGGCTTGAATGGTCACGTCTCCGGGTTCTAGAGCCTCTATATTGCCTTCGGCATCAATTTTCACCCTTTCCGCGCCTTTGGTGACTTTCCAGGTAGGTGTCAACTGAGATTCTGGATGTTCCTTTAAGAGTAAATCAAATGGTTTACCTTCTACGGTTTGATACTGAATCTTAGTTTTTTCTCCCACTGTTAACTTATCACCCCCCGGTAAGATAGCGGAAATGGGAATATGTTCACCATCAGCAATGTAGATATTTTGTGGGGGAGTAGCAAATGCTTGGGGTTGAATGCGCTCAATTTGTTCTTGAGGGAAGATTTGCAGGTTAACGGAGTAGTTAACACCAGAAAAAGGTGAACCTCGCAAAGTGGCAAACAATGCTAATAATACTGGCATCTGCAACAATAGAGGTAAACATCCTGCTAAGGGATTACCAAATTCACTTTGGACTTTGAGCATTTCCTCTTGTTGCTTTTGCTGATCATCTTTATAGCGTTCTTTGATTTCTGCCATACGCTTTTGCATCACAGGCTGCACAACTCGCATTCGTCGCATACTGCGGATGGAACCGGCACTCAGGGGATAGAGTGCAAAGCGGATAATCAATGTTAAGGCTACTATTGCCAAGCCATAACTAGGGAAAACACCATAGAAAAGGTCTATGATGGGCAACATCACGTTGTTCGAGAGAAACCCGATACCAAAATCCATTATTCTGAATTAAACCTGCGGTACTTTGACACTCCCACCCCGCGCGGGAGTGGGATGCTTGGTTAAGCCTATCCTCTAAATAGAGTTAAATGGAGGCGGTTTTCTCCCAAGCTTTTGCTCTATATTGTAGAGGTTTTTGTTAAGCATTGCTGCGACTATTCCGCTCTGGAAAAGCTAGGGATAGCCGTACATTATAAAATCATTTTGTAGAAGTCGTGCTAAGTATACAAAGAGGTGAAACTTAGCACGAATGACTTATTTACCGCTGCTATATTGGGGATTTTTAGCTGCAACTTTTTCGTTAACGTAGTCATATACTTCCCGGAAGTTAGGAATAGCCCGCATTTCGATTAGAGTACCATTCTTGAGGGTAATTGCCATATCTCCCCATAGGCCGATAGCACGGGGAACTTTGACAACTTTAACAATTTCTGAGTAAATAACATCAGAGCGATCGCGTCCCATCCAACCACCAGTTACACAAATCCTACGGTCTGTAATGCGAAACCGTAACCATATAGCCCTGACTATTGCCCCCACAGCCAAAGGAATACCCACCACTGTCAGCCCAATGAGTAGGTTAAGAATCAAATCCCCAATGTGGGGACCACCTTCATAATAAACTTCTTCACGAATGCCCATTTAGTACCTCAGTTTGTGCCAATAACTCTTCTAATTCTCGCAGAAATTTATGGGTTTGGTGCTCAGATTCTGCTGTTATTGGTTTGACAATTAATACTAACCGCCATCCTGGGACTAATTTCGGCAACAATTCATATAATGCTGCTGTAATTTGTCTTTTGATTTTGTTGCGAACAACGGCGCGTTTACTAACTTTTGTACTAATGGCAATACCAATTTTCGTGGCAGGAGGGGCAGTATCCCAAGAAGGTTTTAGAGCCCTCAGTGTAAAATGAGAACTATGTCGCCGAATTCCTTCCCGGAAAACCGCCTGAAAATCCTGACGGGATTTGAGACGATATGCTTTAGGTAAAGCCACAGCGGTTATTATTGCTGAATTTACCTTACACGCTCAACCGGTGCCTTCCTTTTCTTCTTCTGGCACTAATCACATTTCTGCCGTCTGGTGTCCGCATTCTTGCCCTAAACCCAGAGGTTCTTTTTCTCTTGCGGCAAGTGCCTCCCAATGTCCTTTGCATATCTTTCTCCTTTTACCGGATTTTCATAAAAAGTCACAATCTGGTATTTTACCACTTTACAGGCAATAAAAATATATTTCTGGATGGAGTTGTCGGTTATCAGTTGTTAGTTGTCAGTGGGAAAAGGCAAAGGTTGATTAATCTTTCCCGTTCCCTGTTCCCTGTTCCCTGTAACCTGTTCCCTGTAACCTGTTCCCTGTAACCTGTTCCCTGTAACCTGTTCCCTGTAACCTGTTCCCTGTAACCTGTTCCCTGTAACCTGTTCCCTGTAACCTGTTCCCTGTAACCTGTTCCCTGTAACCTGTTCCCTGTAACCTGTTCCCTGTAACCTGTTCCCTGTTCCCTGTTCCCTGTAACCTGTTCCCTGTAACCTGTTCCCTGTTCCCTGTAACCTGTAACCTGTAACCTGTTCCCTGTAACCTGTAACCTGTAACCTGTAACCTGTAACCTGTTCCCTGTAACCTGTAACCTGTAACCTGTAACCTGTAACCTGTAACCTGTAACCTGTTCCCTGTTCCCTTGTTAATTAATACTGATAATCCATGTGCCAATATAACGCAACAATGGCACATCACCCGGAGAAAGAACTCGACAGTTGAAATAGTAAACCCCGCCAAAAGAGGGATTTTGAACATTGGATAATACTAACTCTACTTTTTGACCGGCTGGAACTGGGTCTTTAGGAAATATTTGAATCACCCCACCTTTCTCGTCCCATTTTACTTCAGACAGAGGAACACTTTTGTCCTTAACTCTGACTTCAATATTTTTGGTATCAAAAGTTCCTTGATAATAATCAGGATAGCTAATGGCGAACTGAGCCACTGCTAACTTCATTTTTTTAGCAGGTAATCTGAGTATATAACGATCTGTGTTATTAGTTTGTCCACCAAAATCTAAGCGGTAGGGTAATTGATTTTTGTTTTCAACGCCGCTAAAAAGTGTCAACCCAGGTAAGCTTTGGGCCCAAGTTAGAACTGGTAAACCTGTAAATAAACAGCTAGTAATAGCCAAAGCAGAAAGTAGACGCTTCATAAATCAGATTTCCTTAGGGAAGTGTGTGTAACCGTTAGTATTTGTAATTAAACTTTACTACTAGATGCTAGAAAATAGACGGAATTGAGAAGCAAAAGTGCCACTGGTAAAAGTCAATAACAGGTAAATAGTTAAGAAAAAATTAAGAGCGAGGGTTTGAGAATATAAAATAATCTAAAGAATAATATCCAAAATATGGGGATCGGTATAGGATGTGCAATATCTAATTTTACTTATAGCTATTTTGCAAGGCTGATATCTGTATCCTATCAAATTGAGGTTGTGACTAGAGAAAGAAGATCGCAGAAGTTGAAAATTCTATCTACAGACAAGGGTAACTCATAGTTGATCATCCCCACCAGCTTGATGATACTAAATTGAGATAGAAAGTAATAATAGTTAACGATGATGTTAAGTATTTATATCCAGGAGATTTCATGAAAATAGCAGTTGCCAAAGAAATAGAAATTTGTGAACGTCGTGTAGCATTAATTCCCGAAACCGTAGCCAAATTAGTCAAACAAGGGTTAGAGGTTTTTGTAGAAGCGGGAGCGGGAGAGAAAGCATTTTTCAGTGATGCCGACTATGAAACAGCAGGGGCTAAAATTATCAGCGATTCTGCCCAATTATGGAGTGAAGCGGACATATTACTCAAAGTTAGCCCACCGCAAACCAGAGAAGATGGTCGGACAGAAATTGAGTTACTCAAACCAGAATCCGTATTAATTAGCTTCCTCAATCCCCTGGGAAATCCGGTCATAGCGCAACAATTAGCAAATCGGCAAATTACCGCTTTGAGCATGGAATTGATCCCTCGTAGCACCAGAGCGCAAAGCATGGATGCCCTATCTTCCCAAGCTTCCCTAGCAGGGTATAAAGCGGTACTGATTGCAGCGGCGGCATTACCGAAATATTTCCCCATGTTAACCACCGCTGCGGGGACAATAGCCCCCGCCAAAGTATTTATTATGGGGGCAGGAGTGGCAGGACTGCAAGCCATAGCGACGGCCAGAAGACTAGGAGCGGTAGTAGAAGCCTTTGATATTCGTCCAGCAGTCAAAGAAGAAGTACAAAGCTTAGGGGCGAAATTCGTCGAAGTCAAACTAGAAGAGGAAACCGTTGCAGCAGGTGGTTACGCCAAAGAAATTTCAGAGGACAGCAAAAAGCGCACCCAAGAACTAGTAGCCAGCCACGTCAAAAACGCCGATATTGTCATTACCACCGCCCAAGTACCAGGAAGACAAGCCCCCAGACTGGTAACAGAAGAAATGGTAGCGCAAATGAAACCCGGTTCAGTCATAGTAGACTTAGCCGCAGAACAGGGTGGTAACTGTGCCTGTACAGAAGCGGGTAAAGATATAATTTGGAACGGGGTAACAATTATCGGACCAATTAATTTACCTTCATCAATGCCAGTACACGCCAGTCAACTGTACGCAAAGAACGTTACCTCATTAATGCAATTGTTAATTAAAGACAAAGCCTTAGAAATCAACTTTGGTGACGATATCGTTGACGCAGCTTGTGTTACTCATGGTGGAGAAATTAGAAACCAACGAGTAAAGGATGCTTTGCAAGCGGTAGTGGTTTAAATAACTCCATAGAATGATTAATCCTATTTTAATGTCATTCCCCTGAACAGGGAAATCCAGAAATTATTTATGTTCCATAAGACAATTTGGATCGCCGCTTTTGCGGGAATGATGTTGAAAATGGTTTGTGGAAATTTTCACATTTACTACTGGATAATTTTTTGGTAAAGTTCTCTAAGGTTTTATAACCACTAAAACCATTTATACACAACTCAACAACAATTCTCAGGAGTTTAGATATGTATTTTGACGATCAAGAAGAAATTAGAAAAGTATTTGAAGAAACCTATGCCGATAATGTGAGAAGTAGAAATCTTATTGGTTATGGTGAGATGTATACCGAAGAAGCACTTTGGATGTCACCAGATGTAGATGATCGCTATGGTATTGAAGATATTGTAGAAGGATTTGCCCAAACCATTAATACCAAAGATATTGATCCGGTTTTTACTGCGGATGAAATTCAAGTAATGGGTGATTTTGGTTATGTCGTTGGTGTCTCTATCGCAACTATTTATCCTCATGATGGTAGTCCTGTCAAACAGATAAAATTTCGAGCTTTATGGTTGATGAAAAAAGAGGCAGGAATTTGGAAAATTGACCGTCAAATTTGGAACAATAAACCCTTCTAAAAAATTCACGGAATAACTAACCGCAGAGGCGCAGAGTTCGCAGAGAAATGCGGTTTTATAAATCTTCTCTTTGCGTCTTTGCTCCTTTGCGTCTACCCTGCGGGATCTCTAAGAGAGATTGCGCGAAACCTCTTAACTCCAAAAATCACATGACAGAAACTTTACTAGCGGCTTTATTTGTTCTTGTTTTAGCCTCTTTTATAGGCTTTGAAGTAATTAACAAAGTTCCTCCCACACTGCACACTCCTTTAATGTCCGGTTCAAATGCCATTTCTGGTATTTCGGTAATTGGTGCAATTTTGGCTGCGGGGGAGAGAAACACCAATTTATCGGTAATTCTCGGTTTAATTGCCGTAATTTTGGCAATGGTGAACGTTGTCGGCGGTTTTTTGGTGACTGACAGAATGTTGCAAATGTTTAAAAAGAAGGAAGTTAAAGCATGAACGGTTTTATACCAACTGGTATTCAGCTAACTTATTTAGTCGCTGCATCATTATTTATCCTGGGTTTAAAAAAGCTGGGTTCTCCTGCAACTGCTAGAAACGGTAATCTTGTCGCTGCGGTGGGGATGTTATTGGCAATAATCGCCACTTTACTAGATCAGCACGTATTAAATTACGAGATGATTTTGGTAGGCTTGGCTATTGGTTCGGTAATTGGCGCTGTTATTGCTTACAAGGTGCAAATGACGGAAATGCCGCAAATGGTGGGTTTACTAAATGGTTTAGGTGGAGCATCTTCGGCATTAATTGCCGTTGCTGAATTTTGGCGGTTATTAGATAGTTCACAGCCTATCCCCCTCGATGTCAACATTTCTATGTTGTTAGATGTGTTAATCGGTGGTGTGACATTAACAGGTAGTTTTCTCGCTTTTGCGAAATTGCAAGGTTTAATTAGCGGTACACCGATTACTTTCCCGTTACAGCAACCTTTTAACCTGTTGCTTTTAGGTTCTTATCTGGCGGGAAGTGCCTATTTAATCATAACACCCGATAGCCTCCCCGTATTTTTAGGGGTGGTGGCTGTTTCCTTGGTCTTGGGTGTGATGTTTGTACTGCCTATTGGTGGCGGTGATATGCCCGTTGTCATTTCGCTGTTAAACTCTTTATCAGGTGTAGCGGCTGCTGCTGCGGGTTTTGTGGTGATGAACAATATGTTAATCATCGCTGGTGCTTTGGTAGGAGCTTCTGGTTTAATCCTTACCGAAATTATGTGTAAGGCCATGAACCGTTCTTTGTTCAGTGTCTTATTTAGTGCTTTTGGTTCTGTCTCTACTGCTACTGGTGGTGCGGCTGCTGGTGCTAGTAATCAAACTGTCCGCAGTATTGATCCTGAAGAAGGGGCGATGATGTTGGGTTATGCGCGTTCTGTGGTGATTGTCCCAGGATACGGTATGGCGGTTGCTCAAGCACAGCATAGCGTCCGGGAGTTGGCTGACCAATTAGAGCGCATGGGTGTGGATGTGAAATATGCGATACATCCGGTGGCGGGGAGAATGCCGGGACACATGAATGTATTATTGGCGGAAGCTAATGTGGCTTATACGCAGTTGTATGATATGGAGGATATTAATCCCCAGTTTGAACAGGCTGATGTAGCGTTAGTAATTGGTGCTAATGATGTGGTCAATCCAGCGGCGCGTAGTGATAAGAATAGTCCTATTTATGGGATGCCGATTTTGGAGGTTGATCGCGCAAAGCAAACTATTGTGATTAAGCGCGGTATGAGTGCGGGTTTTGCTGGTGTGGATAATGAGTTGTTTTATAAGGATAAGACGACTATGTTGTTTGGTAGCGCTAAGGATATGGTGGCTAAGTTGGTTAGTGAGGTGAAGCAACTTTAAGTTAATTGTAGGGGTGTAGTTTGTTACTATACCCTTTTTTCTCACGCAGAGGCGCAGAGAAACGAGATAATTAAAAGAGTTGAGTTATTTCTACTGTGTAATTCTTTGTCTAATTCTTGATGTATTAATTTATTGGTATATTTACTCTCAATTGAGATTAATACTAATCAAACATAAATAACAATTAGATAATTTGTCTAAAAGTAAGATTTATTCTTGGCTGTGTAAGTTTGTTTACTTTAGGTATTTGATGTTGCCAAAAATGCTGTGTAGTTCCTTTCATTATTAATAAACTTCCATGAGTTAGCTCAAGTTCGTATTTTAATTCTTTTTGTATTTTATGTCTAAACGTAAAACGACGATTAGCACCAAAACTTACAGAAGCAATTACAGGATTTTTTCCAAGTTCTGGTTCATCATCACTATGCCAAGCTACGCTATCTTTGCCATTACGATATAGATTTATTAACACACTATTGAATTTAATTTCAGATAAAGATTCAATTTTAGATTTAATGTTAATTAATGTAGGATTCCATAAAAGAGGTTGCATTGTGATTTTTGAGTAACAATAAGATTTACCTATATCTCCATACCAAGCTGTAAGCCTTGGTAAGTTTACTTGCTTACCGAAAAGTATTGTTGATTCTTGACTCCAAGAAGTAGTTTCATGTAATTCAAAAAATAATTGATTACTTTCGTTAATATCAAAGAAACTTTGATAAAATATTACTTCAGCATCAGGCATGAGTAGCTTTTCGCACTGATGCTTACTTTTCTCATTTCCATGATCCCATATCGAAAGTTGATTAAACATGAAATAATTTCAACTCCTATCTACAACTTTTTAGTCAATCTATGATCAATGATATCATAGTCAATTATTCATAATGTTGCTATATATTGAATTTCCTGAAACTCTATTGTATAATATCCTCACTGTAGATACAGTGAGAATATTATTATGAACTGTTTTCAAATTATTAAGTCTGTTTTAGATGAAGCGTACAGTCAAATACCCGCAATCGCTCTTTCTTCTGTTCTTCCTTCGTGTTCTTTGTGTCTTCGTGGTTCGTTAAAAAAGATGTTGGGAAGTTGAGGAGGTGCGTAAGCGTTGCGCTCCCTAGGAATCGCTGTTTGGGGGGTTTGGGGAGTGAGATGGAATAATTTGCCTAGTTTTATTGTCCAAGTTGGATTAAGTGTAGTGCTATTAAATACTATTTCTATGTTAGTAGGGTTTGATCTTAGCAAATTGTTAAAGCCTTTGGCGATTTATTACAGCAGATTTCAACTTCGTAAGGAACAAAAATACCCCATCCCGCGCCCCTCACTTGGGAGTGTACATCATAAACCTAAAATAGGCTGTATTATTTGATAATATTGATAATATTTTGTGATCAATAAAACGTTAAAATCTTTAACATACTTGAATTTAAGTAAGAAATTACTTTTGTGAATTCCTGTTTGACAGGAAAGTTCTGTCTAATTTGAAAATTGTAAAAAATTGGTAAATAAAAGTGAATCTACCTTTGATTACTCGTGCTGAACGACATAACAATCAGATAGCAATTGTTACAGATAAAGAAGCATTTAGCTATCGTAATTTACTGGATATTTCTAGTCTAATTGCCACAGGTCTGCTGAAGGAGATAGAAGACTTACAAGAACAGAGAGTTGCTTTTCTCATCCCCCCAGGGTTTGAGTATGTGGCCACTCAGTGGGGAATTTGGCGGGCTGGAGGAATAGCTGTACCGCTTTGTGTTTCTCACCCTCGTCCAGAATTGGAGTATGTGATTACAAATTCAGGAGTATCAATTATTGTTGCTCATCCCCAATTTGAGGATACGCTACGAGCGATCGCTACTGAGAAAAATTTACCCTTGATTCTCACCTCACAAACACTGCCAAATCATGTTACCACCTTACCAAATGTAGATATTAAAAGACGGGCATTAATTCTCTATACCAGTGGGACAACGGGTAAACCAAAAGGTGTAGTGACAACCCATGAGCATATTCAATCTCAAGTTACCAGTCTAATTACTGCTTGGGAATGGACATCGAATGACCGCATTTTAAATATACTGCCTTTACATCATATTCACGGTATTATCAACGTCCTCACCTGTGCTTTATGGGCTGGGGCTGAGTGTCACATATTCAGTAAATTTGATGCCCAAATCGTTTGGGATCGTATTTGTGACGGGGACTTAACCCTATTTATGGCAGTACCGACAATTTATGTAAAATTGATTACTGCTTGGGAAAATGCTACTCAAGAACGTCAAACAAGCATGGGAGCAGGGTGTAAAAAAATGCGTTTGATGGTTTCTGGTTCAGCGGCTTTACCAGTGCAGGTGTTAGAAAAATGGCAAAGCATTAGCGGTCATTTCCTCCTAGAACGCTATGGAATGACGGAAATTGGTATGGCACTATCCAATTCTTTACATGATCAAAGATACCCAGGATACGTTGGTCAACCTTTACCGCAAGTGGAGGTGAGATTAGTAGATGAGAGTGGAGAATTAGTGTCATCAGGAACACCAGGGGAAATCCAAGTCAAAAGCCCTGGAGTGTTTTTAGAATATTGGCAAAACCCCCAAGCAACGGAAAAGGCATTTAGAGACGGCTGGTTTTGTACTGGAGATACCGCAATAGTTGAGAATGGCAACTACCGCATTTTAGGGCGAATGAGCGTAGATATCATCAAAACAGGGGGGTATAAAGTTTCCGCGTTAGAAATTGAAGAAGTGTTAAGAAATCATCCAGATATTCAAGAATGTGCAGTGGTTGGGGTGGTTGATTTAGAATGGGGGCAGCGAGTTTGTGCGGCTTTAGTATTATTACCACAACGTCAGTTAACATTAGAATCTTTGAGGATTTGGGCAAAGGAGCAATTGGCAGTTTATAAAATCCCAACTCGAATGATCATAGTTGAGGAATTACCACGTAATGCCATGGGGAAAGTAACTAAGCCGCAGGTGGTTGAACTATTTAACGTAAAATAACGAGCCGATAATTAACGCACCCTACAAGGTCAGCTATCGGCTTGTAGCAGTGCTTCGCTATCCCCGCAAAAAGTGTTACAATGAACCATGGGTTTAAAGATGTCAAAAGTAACGAAAAGTAAAGTTGCCCAAAACCTCTTCCCTGTTAAGAGTTCCCTTGTCATAACGACAATTTTTAACGCCAACCTACTTAGGTAAATAATGAATATCCAGAACTTCATCAAAAGAATAAGGACATTCTCTGGGAAAATTTACAGTAAAACCTGTTTTTTCTTGAACATAACCTAAAGCATCCTCATAAATGGTTATAAAAATAGAACTCAAATAATTATATAAATTAGATGTTAATCTATCTTTCAACTGAACTCGAAAACTTCTAATTTCCGAGCGCCAATGATTTTTATTTCTGTCATATTCTTGTGTCCAAAACTGCAACAATAAAAGATGTCTAATTATTTGTTCTAGTAAAATTTTAACTTGATGCTTATCTCTTTTTGCCAATGATTCTAACTCCTCAATTAAATTTTCTAAATCTAACTCATCAAAACGACCTTGTTTTAATAATTGGATAGTTTCTAATAACCATAAATGATCATCAGTTTCATAGAGTTGCTGCAAATTAGTAATAACTGTCATAACTTCACCTTTTGTTATTTACAAGTTACACATACAATCGCCATTATAACATAGATTTGGCGTTGCTGCATTCAAATATGGAATGGGAAAACTCACCACCTCAAATTTCAAAATACAACGCCAAATATTTATCAAATATTTATCAAATATTTAGTTAGTTCTTCGGCGGATTTGGTGGACACCAAAACAGGTTTTTACTGGACACACCCAAAGATTCTAAAATCCCTTTCATCACATCTGTACAGTACATCCAATGCCCCAAATCATCATACATCCGATCAGGATTAAACTCAAAATTGTAATGCAATACATGAGGCAAATTTGAGAACTCATCAGAAGATTGCGGAGAAAGAATCAACAATTGAAACGGCTTACTTTGACATTGTTTTTTCAGTTTATTAAGTAAATCAATTACTCCACCTCGGTCAGCAATACCCGTACGGACAAAAAGCACCTCGTCACAGTGCTGGAGTGCGTACCAAAATCTTTCAGAACGTGCCGTATAACGAACCCGCATCCGTTCATGGATAGGAGACATATCGTTAACAGGGTCTTCCGTATCTTCGACTTCATGGGCAAAAGATAATCCCCCCCACTTACTGTGGTAAATTCTGCGTTCCTCGGAATTGTAATGTAGCAAATGAGGATTCCACATATCATAAAAACCATTTTCGATGATATCTGCAATATCTGCAATTTTGGTAGTGCGAGTCAAATCAAAAGGAAAAGCCGGACCGTCGTATTCCATCTTATACAATAACATTCGCACCGCACAGCGATCGCCCAAAGGCAGAATCGCCACCCGACTAATTTCTGCTAATTTGCATTTATATTGCAAAAATACCGCTGATTTGGGTGGTGCTTTTACCCGACTTTCCAAGCCATCCTGACCAATCATCATTGTCCGAAAAGGTGCATCGGGATAAAAAGGATCTTCGTATACACCTGACGGCATAGCTTTTAATGCCTTGCGTATCTCCGGCCACATCGGCTGGATATTGTATTCATTATCCGATTCGTTGATAATCCAGATGTGATATTCATCTTGTTGTAAAATTCCCAGATGCCCATCATAAAACAAAACTTGGGAGTTATTCGGAGCAAAGAGATGGAAAGCGGCGTGATATTCCAAGTCAGCACCAGGGGGAATATTAACAGTTGTGGAAATAGTTCCATTCTCTTGCACAGCAAAGAAAGGCAGTATTCCTTTCTCAGCATTTAGGGATAACAACTTAGCAATGTAGATACCTGGGATTAATCCCGCCTGATTTTGCAGACCAGTTTGTAATTCTTGCCAATAAGGAGCGATAGTATAATTATATTTTGATGGATTTCTAATCCGCAGACTCTTCTCTTCGAGAGAGGCACAAACATAGAAACCTGCACTGTCAAGGTAGATAGGGACTTCGTTCGGTTGCCAAAAGCGTTGTTTTTCTTTTGTTAATTCGTCTTTGTCAATTTGGAACAGGCGCAGGTCTATTGCCTCATACATCAGCCGATGACCGATGGTATTAGGATGAGACGGGTCAAAAGATGTCCCCTCTTGCCAACGTCCATGACCGTTATCTACTGCTGCTAACCAATCCAAAATCGGTACATCCCAATTTAACATTCGGTTGTGTGTATCCTTCAACAGCCAATCATGTTCCGGGGAAAAATCACCATGGGGATAGACTCCCCCTAAAATTGGACGTGCGCCCAGTGTCCGGGTCATTTTTACCAACTGCTGCAAACCACTTTCAAACCGTCGCTGTACTGCCCTTCTTTCGTGAGGAGAACAATAGGCTAACCCTTCGTTACCCAAAGATAAGGCAATAATTACTACATCTGGTTTTTCCGGGGTGACTACTGAGGCAAATCTGGCGATGGTTCTACTGACATTTGCGCCTGACTCTGATAAATTTATGACTTGATGCCCATATTTTTGCTGTAAATCCTGTGCCAACAGCCAAGCCCAGCCTTTGAATAACCAAGCTTTATGTCCCAAAGCCACAGAACTGCCAATCACCACAATTTTCAAACTGTCCAGACCGCCCGACTCTTTTTTTAGGGCTTTATTATCAGTAGAATTATTGAAATAGCCAAAGGCATAAGGTTGTAAATAACCATAAGCACCATCATCCACAACAATAGTACCGGACTCTTCTTCAGGGTTAATTGGTAGCCAGCGGTTTGTACCCATAGCTTCCCATTGTCCATGTCCTTTAGCATCAATGCGTACATACTTATATTCGACTCTTTGGTAATTATTCAAGGCCAAAGACGGCTGAAAATCAATTTCTTGATCTGTCCACCATAAAGGATAGCGATCGCCACTGGTACGCAGATGAACACATTTGGTAATGTCCCACAATCCCAATTCGGGAGTAGAACCGACGATACCAATGGATTCACCAGCTTGTGTATATGCAGTAACCTGGAATTGATACATGGGTTTTTGCTGATTTAGGGATACAATACTTTATGGAAAGGCTGAATCCTTGCAGATACTTTGACAGAATATCACGTATCACAAGCGAGGATGAAAAATATAAGGTATTGTTAAGTGAAAATTTCTTACCTAGTTCGTAACAACTGCACAAAAGTATTACTAACTGTATTGTCTTTAGTATCAGCAGCATATTGAATCAATTTTTCCCGTAGTTCTTTAGCTGCATCTAAAGGCAGTAGGGTTGCTAACAAAAAATATACACCACGAAAACGCGGGTCGCCCATTCTATCAATTAATAATCTTTCGGCTGCATCATTTTCGCCGATAAAGTTTTGCACCAAAAAGAAATCCATGATTTTGTCGTGACGGAAGTACCATTCTTTCTTAGCTTCGCCTTTTTCATCTTGCCACTGACGGCTGACTACCATTTTGTATTTTTCATCGGACAAAGACTTGATAACTTGATCAAATTCATCTGCTGGTAAAGCTTGTTTGTCTTCAACTCGCATTTCATAAACAGCAGCTGAGAATTTTTTTAACGGAAATTCTTGTTTCCACTCTTGTAAATATTCTGTTGCCATTGAATTGTATTGCTGTTCTTGCAAGCGAAATAAATTCGGATATTTGCCTTGTGATAACATGAGAGCCACCACAGTTAAATCCATCGGATTTGAGAGAATGCGTTGGGCAGCATCTAACTCTTCCTTAGCTTGTTGTGGTTTGAGAACTTCTGTTAAATAATTAGTGCAAGCTTGGTCATAATCAACGCCTTGAACTTGGGCATTTTTAGGTAGTCGCGGTTGACGAGAAAGCAAAAATTCTTGAATTTGTTGTGGTTCAAGGGGCTGCAATTTATATATCTTTGCTGTTGAAGGTGGTGTCCACTCTAAGGGCTGGGTGGTCATAATAATATTGCCCCGGAAATAGCTTTCTACAAACTGGACGATTTTTGCCCGTGTTTCCGCAGTGACTTCATTAAGTCCATCAATGTAAATATCTATTGCACCACTGTAAATCAGATTTTTGAGGAAGCCGGCATCTTGTGCCTGTCCGTGTAATTTGTCTTGAATTGCCTCAATTACGCCTTTATGACACTTTTGGGCGGGGAGATAAACTAGAATGCGTTGGGAGTTTTTGACCAGATGACGCAGAAACATTGATTTACCCAAACCAGAATCGCCTTCTAAGACAATTTGCCCTTTGATACTGGGGAGGGCTGCGGTGACAGGGACAATTTCTTCAGCACCAGGAATTTTGACTCTCGACTCTGGGAAGTATGATTGGTCATCAAATTTATCTAAGCCTACATCAGCTAATAGGGAAGGCTGGAATGGTTCAAATAATTTGCGGCGAAAGAGAGGACACCAGGTGAGGAGAAAGCCGACATAACCGACACCGAGAATGCGACGTACCCAAGGATTCCAAAAGAAGATGGCCTGGATTTGGGGAAATTTGGGATAGGCAAAGATGAGTGCTAACCAAAAGGCTGCGTGAGAAATGATAGTAATTCTAGCGTTAAAAAACCACTGCCCACTTTGCAGGTTAACTATGACTGATTGTAAGGAATCAGCTTCGTTGAATCCAGCATTTTTCAGGTTGTTGTAGTGAGTTTGTAAAAGAACAATATCTTGTGGTTGCCAAGAGACTTTTCTGGCAACTACAGCAATTTGCTTTGCTAAATCTGCCTTTAATTTAGTTAAATCTTGGCTGTCTTTCCAGACTTCCTGAAGGACTTTTAGTGTTTTTTCACCTTCATCATGTGTCAGCTTTTCAGGAATTGCTTTTGGTTCGGGTTCGCCTACCCATGTCAGCAAGGTTTTCACGTCATCAGTGCCACCACCAAGGAAATAGGTTAAAAATCGCCATTTGGCAATTTCTGATTGGCCTTCGTAATAGACGCTATCCAGAATTACCACAACTTGATCTAACCTAAGTTTTCCTATCTTCCCCAATGCCTCTGCTGCACCTTGACGAACATATTTGTCAACGGATTTATCTTTGAGGATGTCGAGAATGTCTTTAACGTAGGGTTTGGCAGCCTCCCCTAGATTCCCCAATGCCTTTGCTGCACTTCCACGAACATTGTAGTCAACGGATTTATCTTTGAGGATGTCGAGAATGTCTTTAACGTAGGGTTTGGCAGCCTCCCCTAGATTCCCCAAGGCATAAGCTGCACCATAACGAACATCGGAGTCAACGGATTTATCTTTGAAGATGTCGAGAATGTCTTTAACGTAGGGTTTGGCAGCCTCCCCTAGATTCCCCAATGCCTTTGCTGCACTTCCACGAACATCGGAGTCAACGGATTTATCTTTGAGGATTTTGGCAGCTTTTTGAGCAATATTTTCTGGTTTCTCAACTACTGATGGCCAATTTTTTAGATCATATTCATTGAGTTTGTCAAAAGCAAGTTTCTTAACTCCGTCATTTCCATCATCAAGGGCGGCTACGATACCGTTAATCTGCCAATCTTGGGGTTTAGGTTTAGGGGTTTCTTTGGCGCTAACCCAAGGTAGGCAGAGAAGAAATGAAAAAATGAATGCCAAAGGATAAAGGAGAAAGCGAGAAGGCTTGCTATTATGGCGGAGACTTGTGAGCATAATTGGGGTAAGGTGGCAGATTAGACGCGGTTAACGGTATAATACCAGACTTACCAGGATTTTAAACTTTAAACCTTTCTTAGAAATAAATTATAGCCCCCTCCTCGCTTACGGTGAGGGGGTTGGGGGCAGTGGGGTTATTGTATTTCATTAAACCGATAACTGCTATATACTAATTAATTTATATACAATTATACTTTTAATACAAGCATCTACACACAAGATGATCAACACTGAATCCTTACGGTTTTCCAAGCCTGTGGCAAAATTTAGTAAAGTTGTCATACAATTATTCTTCTATTATTCTCAACATGACTGTAACTATTCCTAATCTCCCTAGTCTTTACGAAGCCTTCTCCACAGAAGCCAAATGGCAAAAATTCTGGGAAGATCACCAGGTTTACAAGGCCGACCCTAACCACAAAGGTGAACCCTACTGTGTCGTTATCCCCCCACCTAATGTTACTGGTAGTTTGCACATGGGTCACGCCTTTGAAGGGGCTATCATTGACACCCTGGTGCGTTACCACCGCATGAAAGGACGCAATACCCTCTGGTTGCCGGGAACTGACCACGCTAGTATAGCAGTGCAAACGATTCTAGAAAAACAACTCAAGGCCGAGGGGAAAACTCGTCATGATTTGGGACGGGAAAAGTTCCTAGAACGGGCTTGGCAATGGAAAGCGGAATCTGGTAGTACAATTATTAATCAGTTAAAACGGTTAGGGGTATCTGTAGACTGGACTAGGGAACGCTTTACTTTAGATGCGGGTTTATCAAAGGCTGTTTTAGAAGCGTTTATTCGTCTCCATGAAGAGGGTTTAATTCACCGTAGTAACTATTTAGTCAATTGGTGTCCTGCTTCGGGTTCGGCTGTATCTGATTTGGAAGTAGAACCTAAAGAGGTAAATGGTAATTTATGGTACTTCCGTTATCCCCTCAGTGATGGTTCTGGTTTTCTGGAAGTGGCGACAACTCGCCCAGAAACAATGTTAGGTGATACAGGAGTGGCAGTTAACCCCAATGATGATAGGTATAAACATCTGATTGGTAAGACCGTAACTTTACCGATTATGAACCGAGAAATCCCTATTATTGGTGATGAATTGGTGGACGCGACCTTTGGGACGGGTTGTGTGAAAGTGACTCCAGCCCATGACCCCAATGATTTTGAAATGGGTAAACGTCATGATTTACCGTTCATTAATATTATGAATAAGGACGGTACACTGAATGAAAATGCGGGGGATTTTCAAGGTCAAGACCGCTTTGTTGCTCGTAAAAACTTGGTCGCTAGGTTAGAAATTGAAGGTGTTTTAGTCAAAGTTGAAGAATATAAACATACAGTACCTTATAGCGATCGCGGTAAAGTCCCTGTTGAACCGCTCCTTTCTACCCAGTGGTTTGTCAAAATCCGCCCTCTGGCTGATAAAACCTTAGATTTACTCGATACCCAAGATTCCCCGGAAATTGTCCCCCAACGTTGGACTAAAGTTTATCGTGATTGGTTAGTAAATCTACGTGATTGGTGTATTTCTCGCCAATTGTGGTGGGGGCATCAAATCCCCGCTTGGTATGCTATTAGCGAAACTCAAGGGGAAATTACGGATACAACTCCTTATTTTGTCGCCCGCAATCAAGCAGAAGCCTTAGAAAAAGCTAAAATCCAATTTGGGGAAGATGTCCAATTAATACAAGACCCCGATGTTTTAGACACTTGGTTTTCTTCGGGACTGTGGCCATTTTCAACTTTAGGTTGGCCGGAAGAAACGGAAGACCTAGCCACATATTACCCGACTACTACCCTAGTGACTGGTTTTGATATTATCTTTTTCTGGGTAGCAAGAATGACAATGATGGGTACACATTTTACTGGGAAAATGCCCTTTAAAACTGTGTATATTCATGGTTTAGTTCGGGATGAAAATAATAAGAAAATGTCAAAATCTGCAAATAATGGCATTGACCCATTATTGTTGATTTCCAAATATGGAACGGACGCTTTACGGTACACCTTAATTAAGGAAGTTGCTGGCGCTGGTCAAGATATTCGTTTAGAATATGACCGGAAAAAAGATGAATCGATTTCAGTAGAAGCCTCTCGCAATTTTGCCAATAAATTGTGGAATGCAGCCCGATTTGTGATGATGAATTTGGACGGACAAACTCCAGCCCAATTAGGTCAACCAGTTCCCACAGAATTAAGTGATAGGTGGATTCTTTCCCGTTTTAACCAAGTTGTTAAACAAACAAATCATGACATTGATAATTATGGTTTAGGAGAAGCAGCAAAAGGACTTTATGAATTTATTTGGGGTGATTTCTGTGATTGGTATATTGAGTTAGTAAAATCCAGATTACAGAAAGATGCAGACCCTATATCTCGCAAAATTGCCCAACAAATCATCGCTTATGTTTTAGAAGGGATTTTAAAATTATTACATCCCTTTATGCCTCATATTACTGAAGAAATCTGGCAAACTCTCACCCAACAACCAGCGGAAAATCCCCAACTGTTACCTTTACAATCCTATCCTGAACCCGATTATAAACTGATTGATTCAGTATTGGAAACCCAGTTTGATTTATTAATTGACACAATTCGCACAATTCGCAATTTACGAGCAGAAGCAGATATTAAACCAGGGGTAAAAATTACTGCAAATTTGCAAAGTGAAAGCGAAAATGAAAGGTTTATTCTCACTGCGGGACAGGCCTATATTCAAGATTTAGCCAAAGTTGAAACATTGACAATTGTTGATAATAATCCTATTGTGATTCCCGCAGAAACTCCACCAGTTGAAGATAGTAAATATTGGAGTGGAATCACGACCGTTGCTGTAAGTATTCTTGGGTTTATCGCTTTGCGAGTAGCTTTATTTGTGGCAAATACTGCGTTAGATATTCCCATTTTTGGCACTAGTTTTGAACTAATTGGTTTGGGTTATACCGGTTGGTTTGCTTTCCGCTATTTACTCAATGCTGAAACAAGAAAAGAGTTATTTGCAAAATATTTTCCAGCTAGTCAAACACCAACTGAACCACAAGTTCTAACAACAGTAACCGAAAATGAAAAAGAAAATTCCATTGCGGGTGTTGTCGGCACTGTACAGGTAGTAATTCCCTTAAAAGGAGTTGTAGATATTGAAGTTGTGCGGGCTAAATTGGAGAAAGCTTTGCAAAAAGCCCAAGCCGAAGCCCAATCTTTGACTGCTAGATTAAGCAATTCTAAATTTGTGGATAAAGCCCCCGCAGATGTGGTAGAAAGCACTAGGGCTACTTTAGTAGAAGCCGAAAAACAAGCAGAAATTTTACGCATACGTCTGAAGACGTTTTTGTAGATCTCGCCTACGTAGCTTGGTTTAAGTATAATGGGTGATTGGTAATTATTCCTCTTCCCCATTCCCTGTTAAGAGTTCCCTGTTAAAAGTTCAAAAGTATAGGTGTGTCCTCCCCGGACGCACCTTCAAGAGTTTTCGGCATTTTCCTGAAAATAGATAATATAAATAATAGAGGCGTTATGGGGTTTGATGGGGATGAGTTGGACAGAAAAACTAGAACAATTACAAGCTTTATTTCAGGAAATTGACCAGGCTTTGATAGCCTATTCTGGGGGAGTTGATAGTACATTAGTGGCTAAGATCGCTTATGATGTTTTAGGCGATCGCGCATTGGCTGTAACTGCGGTTTCTGCTTCTCTATTACCAGAAGAATTAGAAGACGCGAAAATTCAAGCCGCAACTATCGGCATAGCTCACAAAATTGTCCAAACTCAAGAAATGGACAATCCCAATTATACATCTAACCCGGTAAATCGTTGTTATTTTTGTAAAAGTGAATTACACGATACACTAAAACCCTTGGCTTTAGAATTAGGTTATCCTTATGTAGTAGATGGGGTCAATGCAGACGATTTACATGATTATCGTCCAGGAATCCAAGCTGCAAAAGAAAGAGGTGTAAGATCACCTTTAGCAGAAATTGGAGTGACTAAAGCCGAAGTTAGACAAATTTCCCAACAACTAGGTTTACCTTGGTGGGATAAACCCGCTCAACCTTGTTTAAGTTCCCGCTTTCCCTACGGTGAAGAAATTACTATAGCCAAATTGCAGCGGGTAGGTAGGGCGGAAATTTATTTACGAAACCTGGGGTGGCAAAATTTACGGGTACGTTCGGAGGGTGATACAGCTAGAATTGAATTATCGCCGGATAAAATTCAAGATTTTGTGACAACGACAGATTTACCAAGTCTAGTATCTGTATTTCAAAACTGGGGATTTATCTATGTAACCTTGGATTTAGAAGGTTATCGTAGTGGTAAACTAAATCAGGTCTTACCTCAAGTCGCTGTGAGAAAATCATCATCTCATCTGTATAGCATTTAGATTGTATAATCTAAATCAGTCTAATTATTGGGGGGTGTGGGGCATCCCTGGCTGCTCTAGTGAATTACACCTGGCCATTGCATTGCTTTCGCTTTCATAATAGTGCAGTGTCACTTGCACCAGGAAGGGATTTGCTTGTTTCTCTTGAGAATAATCAGACGGCTGTACGGGTGGTGTTTCCAGAGACGGAAAAATGGGAGGAAGGGTAATAGAGGTTAGGGTTGGGGATTGGAAGCTCAAAGGCAATTGTGATACTATATCAGTTAATTCCAGAGGAAAAAAAGAGTCTAGTGGGGGAAAGAAAGATGGGAATTCTAAGCCCGGTTGTGTAGGCGTTGTTGGCTCAGTCGGACTGGTACTATTTGCAGATGTACTAATAATAATTTGCCGAACTTGACTCTCCGTTAGGTTAGGGTTAGCACTAAGCATGAGGGCAACAACACCGGCAATGTGAGGAGCAGCCATAGAAGTACCAGAGTAAGTGTCATATTGATTATTAGGTACTGTGGAGTAAATATCAACTCCTGGGGCGGTAACGTATGCAATTTCTTGAGAACCAGAACGGTTAGAAAAGTTCGCAAAGTTATTATTTTGATCTACCGCACCGACAGCAATTCCTGAATTATAGGCATAGCGGGCAGGATAGGATGGTATTGAGTCGCCATTATTGCCCGCTGCCATAACCACAATTACACCTTTGCTGCTGGCATATTCAATGGCTGATTTCAGGGTATCATTAGCAGAGTCACCCCCTAGACTGAGATTAATCACTTTCGCGCCATTATCAACTGCATAATAAATGCCTTTGGTGATGTTTGAGTAAGAACCTGAGCCATTGGCATCTAGAACTTTGACGGGCATAATTTGGGAATTATAGGCAATACCAGTAACGCCAATACCGTTGTTTTCTGCGGCTATAGTTCCAGAAACATGAGTTCCATGGCCATTATTATCTAAAACATTGTTATTTTTATTATCAAAATTCCAACCTCGAACATCGTCAATATAGCCGTTGCCATCATCATCTATCCCATTACCTGCTATTTCTTTGGTATTGATCCAAATATTATTTTTTAAGTCTTCATGGTTGTAGTCTACGCCAGTGTCTATAACCGCTACAATAATCCCTTGTCCTGTATGTCCATTATTCCAGACCGTGGGAGCTTTGATCAGATCCGCTCCCCAGTTATTACCACCCAAGTTAGGAACATCTTCATAGGGACTAACACCAGCGGCTTTACTCACTGCTAATCCTGCATTTACTAGTCCATAGCCATTGTTTGAGTTATAATTACTATTGGTGACAACAGGGGAATTTGTTTTTAACTGATCTGGGGAAGAAGAACTATGATTACCCCAACCCGTAATATTATTAATATTATCAGTGGGATTTTCAAAGGCATTAGTTTGGGAAATAGCTGTATATTGGATTTCTTTTGCAGATAGAAACTTTTGAAAAATATCAAATGGCATAAGTGTTTAATCCCTGAGAATAGCAATATTTTATTTGACAAGGTAATTTTGTCAAAATCTGCAAATACAATAATTTAAACTTGTCAGTTATTACCCTTATTTAATTAATACTATGAGTTAGTGATCTAAAAAGATGTTTTTATTACGAATAAACTAATATTTAATGAATAATTTTAACAACAAAAATAAATTAATATTTGATGACATGAAAATAATGTAAAAGCGATGATTTCATGACAAAATTATGCTTTTTTCATATTTATAAGTTGGTTAGTAAATTAATAGTAAGTTTTAACTGAGGTTGTGAAAAAAATTATGATCAAAAATAAAAATAAAAATAAAAATATAGTTTTGGTTGGTGGTGGTCATAGTCATGCTATTGTCTTAAAACTTTTTGCCATTTATCCACTATTAGGAGTAAACTTAATCTTAATTACCCCAGATAAATATACACCATATTCGGGAATGTTACCGGGATATATTGCCGGATTTTACAATTATACTCAATGTCATATCGATTGGGAAAAGTTATGTAGATTTGCTGGCGCACAATTGTATCTTGAGCAAGTCATTGGGCTAGATTTAAAAAATAATCAACTGCTTTGTGATCAGCAATCTGTGATAGATTTTGATCTTCTTTCTATTGATATTGGTAGCACTCCTGGAAAATTGTCTGTATCAGGTGCAGTAGAATATGCAATTGCAGCTAAACCAGTGGCACAATTTTTAGAACATTGGCATAAATTACGGGAAAATGTGGTTATAAATTCGCAAAAAACTCTCAATATTGGTATTGTGGGAGGTGGTGCTGGTGGTGTGGAATTAGCTTTATCAATGCCAGCAGGGTTGCAAAATTTGGGAATAGATGATTTACAGGTACATTTATGGCAGAAAAGTCATGAAATAATGCCAAATTATCATTTATCTGTGCGGTTAATTATGGAGAAAGTTTTAATTAATAAAGGTGTGAAATTGCATTTGGGAGAAACGGTAAATCAAGTTGCTCCAGGGAAGGAAAAGCTAAAGATTAAATGTCAATCTGGGTTAGAATTTGAATGTGATCAAGTTTTTTGGGTGACACAAGCATCAGCAGCAGAGTGGGTAAAGGATTCGGGAATTGGTACAGATGAAAAAGGTTTTATTTTGGTGAATAATAATTTGCAATCTGTTACTCATGCCCATATTTTTGCAGCGGGTGATATTGCGACCATGATCAATCATCATCTCCCCAAAGCGGGTGTGTTTGCGGTGCGTCAAGGTAAACCTTTATATGAGAATTTAAAAAGGATGATTTTGGGAAAGTCACTTAAACCCTATCAACCACAAAAAACTTATTTGAGTTTAATTAGTACGGGAGACGGAAAGGCATTAGCTACTAGAGGCAGTTTCACCTTACCCCCTCATCAATTATTATGGTACTGGAAAGACTGGATTGATCGCCGTTTTATGAGACAGTTTTGATACAGTTGATTACCTCATAGTTAATTTACAGCAGTTCCCGGTATTATAAAGTACAGATATTAATGATAAAACTCTTGTGGTGCGGGCATCTTGCCCGCATAAATTGTACCTCACTCAAAACTACTTGCTGTATCTATGGGAAAAAATACAGTATCCCTTGTTCAGCGTCTAATGTCACCATCATTCCCACAGGTAAAGCAGCATTGGGGCTATCATGACCAAAGGGGAGATGAGAAACTATGGGGATACCCAAATCACCCAAACAATCCCGCAATACTTCCTCTATAGTAAAACTAGGTACATTGGCTGCGGCTTCACACTTTGTAAATCCTCCCAAGGCAATACCGCGAACTTTAGACAGAATACCACTTAATCGCCATTGAGTCAACATTCTATCTATGCGATAGGGTGCTTCTGTTACATCTTCTAAGGCTAAGATTACACCCTCAAGGTCTGGTAAAATCGGTGTTGCTAAAAGATGGGTTGCTACTGTCAAATTACCAGGAAGCAAGATTCCCGTACTTGTACCACCACCCCAACCTTTACCCTTTAAAGGTACGAGGGGACGACCTTCTACTATGTCCATTAGCCTCTGTATTGACCATTCTGGCTCATTAGCTAGGGTGGTGAGGACGGGACCATGGACACTGACAATATCGGCGTTGTAGAGACTCCACAGCAAGGCTGTGATGTCAGAAAAGCCGATTAACCATTTAGGGGGAATGATATTTTTTTCTGGCCAATTCCAATCTTCTAAAATCCGGGTACAGCCAAAACCACCTCTCGCGCAGAGGATACCCCGACATTCTGGATCTTCCCATGCTGTGGCTAGTTGCTGACGACGGTGGATATCTGTACCAGCGAGATAACCATGTTTATTATCTATGTTGGCTGAAATTTCAACCCGATAACCACGCGCTTTCCAAATTTCCACACTTTGATGAAACGCTTCCATTTCTCGTAATGCACCACTAGGAGCAATCACGCGCAGCAAATCACCTGGTTTGAGATATGGAGGTAAGATAAGGAGTGACATCGGTAGAAAATGTAAGTAATAGTTATATTTTTGTTATATTTTTGGTAGTTATCGGTGATTTACCTCTGTTTAAGGGACTTTTTTCGAGGATAGTTCTAAAACTAATGATTCCTCTGGGGTATTTGTTTCTGTGATAGTAATTGTCTGATTTTTGACTCCAATATTCTCCCGTTGGTTGATTAAATAAATACTGATTAAGGTGAGAAAAACACCTAACCATTGGATAATTGTCAAGACCTCTGAGAGGAAAATATAACCGAATATTAAGGCAAAAATCGGTGTCAAAAAGGTCAGAGAACTTAAACTGGTGAGATTTCCACTGGAAGCAAAATAGAAAAATAAACCATAAGCGATCGCACTACCAAATACAGTAGCATAACTTAAGGCTATCCAATCTGATAGTACAAGATTTTGCCATTGTTGAGCTTCTAATACCGAAGAAATTCCCCACAAGGGCCAGCCTCCGATAATCATGTGCCATCCTGTAGCCATGACTGGATCTGCATATCGGCACACAAACCGAATCAACACCGTTCCCACAGCCATTGATAAAGCAGCCAGTAACATTAATAACTCACCACTATTAAATAAATCTTGCCAATTAGCTGGGTTAATTGTCACTCCTGAATCAAGAAGATGAAAAATCCATTCTTCTGGTAAACCAATGAGACTAATTCCTGTGATTCCCAAACCTAACCCCAACCATCCCCATAAACCAATATGTTCTTGAAATAACCAGAGGGACAGTAAAGCTACTGCTAGAGGTTGGGAGTCTATCATGACCGAACCTAAACCAGCATTGGTTCTGACTAAACCCTCTGCTAAAAATCCTTGAAATAAAGTACCATCAACTAAAGCAAATATAATAATCCATAACCATGCTAACCAACTTTTAGGTACAGGTTTACCCATGAATGCTGCTACCATGAGAATTAGTACCCCCGCAGGTATTAACCTGACTCCAGCCATAAATAAGGGTGTAGTGTGGGGAATTACACCTTTCATGGCCACCATGGCTGTACCCCAAAGGAAAAAAGGAGCGATTAATAGTAGATACGTTAGGGGATTTTTAAATCCACTGAGTTGCACTTGCATGAGATGATCGTGGTTTTTAGTAAATAGATGAATATACTACTTTAGCTTTACTTTACCTGATTTTGGGGTTTTTTGAATTGCCTGGATATTTCGCGGTTAGATATTAGGAGTATAAGATAAATGATCACAATTAAACCCAGGGTTGAAGATAGTTTTGGAATTACACTAGCACCATTGTCTGTAGAGGAAATCTATAGTCAGGTGGATAGTCCTGCTCATGGTGCAGTGGTAATCATGAGTGGTATGGTTCGTAATCAAACTGACGGTAAGTCTGTGGTGGCTTTGGAATATCAAGCTTATGAACCAATGGCTTTACAGGTATTCTATCAAATTGCTGATCATATTCGCCATCAATGGCCTGATATCGGTCGGGTGGCAATATATCATCGCATTGGCAGATTGTCAATTGGGGAAATTAGTGTACTTGTAGCTATAGGTTGTCCCCACCGTGGACAAGCTTTTGCGGCTTGTGAATATGCTATTGATACGTTAAAACACAACGCACCTATTTGGAAAAAGGAACATTATTACAAGATTGGAGAAGATGGTTCAAGAGTAGTAGATTCATCTTGGATTTCTATAAATAATTGTCAGCATTAAGTAGGAGGGAACAAGTAACAGGTAACAGGGAACAGGTTACAGGGAACAGGGAACAGGGAACAGGTAACAGGTTACAGGTAACAGGGAACAGGTAACAGGGAACAGGTAACAGGGAACAGGTTACAGGGAACAGGGAACAGGGAACAGGGAACAGGTTACAGGGAACAGGTTACAGGTAACAGGTAACAGGGAACAGGTAACAGGGAACAGGGGTTCTAGAGTTTTCATGTTCATTCACTGCTTAATATTTCTTAACATAAATATCTTGACAAAATTGACATCAAGTGAGATATAATCTCAACAGAGATGATAAGAAAACTCACCTAATAGAAAGCTTAGAAAGCTCAAAAGCTGACTAAGTTGGGATTTCGGGGTTATAGCGCAGTTGGTAGCGCACCTCAATGGCATTGAGGGGGTCAGCGGTTCGAATCCGCTTAGCTCCATGGCATAATCAAAATAAAATAAACTCTAGATACTCCATGACTATGACCTTAGGACATTATGACTTTAGGACATGAGGACCTGATTACCTGGGTTTTCCTAGTGTAGTAATGTAAATGACTGCTTCGTCAGCAGGAATACCCAAGACATCGTTAACCTGGTCATCAAAAAAGCCAGCGATACCACTGACACCTAAGTTTAAGCGGACTGCTGCTAAATTCAATCTTTGTCCTAAAATACCTGCATCTGTGTGTAAATAACGGTAAACTCGATCACCATACTGAGCGATCGCACTTTTGAGGTCGGCAGTATGAAATAATACTGCTCCTGCATCTCTACCTAATTCCTGTCCCAAGCAGAGAAAATGTAACTCCCGACGGAAATTTTTAAAGCGAATTTGCCGTAATTCTTGGGCTTTAGGTGCATAATAATAACAACCTGGATCTAAGCCTTGAACTCCAGAAACCACCACAAAAGTTTCTATTAAATTCAAGTCAAAATAATCAGGGTCAGGATCTAAATTTTGGTCAACATAATTTTGTGGTTGATAAGTGAAATCAAGTAAAGCTTTTAGTTGATCAAAACTTAAATTATCGCCAGTATAAGCACGAGTAGAACGTCGTTTATAGATAGTATTTGCTAATTCTGATAAATTTTCCCCCCAAAAAATTGGCGCAGTCCTAGTAGGAATTTTATCACAGAAAGGAAAATTATATTTATCCTCTAAAGACCTTTCTTCTTTGAGAGTTGATAACTTTAAATTACTGCTAGTAGTCTGTGTGATTTCTGTCCGTAAATGAAAATATTTTAGTAGTTCACCGTCAGGAATAGATGGATAATTAGTTTCAGTGGTAGAAGGTAAAGCAGTGCTGGCTTTAGGTAAATTTTGGCGAATATCTAACAAATCTGCCAAAGCTAAAACAGCGGTCGTTCCTTCTTGTTCATGATCAATATAAAGTAGATCATTAACCGCTTTATCCACAAAACCGCCTATTAAATAAGAGCGATAATTTGCCAGATTACAAGCTAATTGAATATTACCTAAAAGATGCCCAGTATCGAGACAAATTCGGCGGTAGGCTCTATCTTCATAACGCCAAACAGAACGATAAAAAACCGCAGTAGTAATAATAGCTAATTGAGTGGTTTCTAGGGAAGAATGCCAAAAACAAGCCTCTTGTAAATTTTGCCAAACATCACTTTCCCAGAAGTGCATTAAAGAATGAGTTCGACATTGATAATTATAAAGTCCTGGTGGTAACAAAGGTGTACCGCGAGAAACTAAATATACTTCAGCCGGATATAAACCCCCCGCACTGGGAGCAGCACGTAAATATACTGCACTACCCATAGAAGGCATTTTTGCCGTCAGTCCATAACTGTGAAATAATAGGTGAGAGAGCCTGTACCACCATTGAGCATCTTGATCATGGGCGAATATTTCTGTATTTTCTTGTAAATAGGGTTTTAGGTCAATATCAGCACCGATTTTGTACTCTTTGAAAGGTACTGGTTGTTTAGCCCAGTCTAAATTATAATTTTTAGCAGCTAGAGTTTGGGGATCATACTTAGTCCGTTCGTGATAATGTTGGGCTATGGATTGATGTATTTCTGGCATAATAAATAATTGTAATTTAATATCCTTGTATTCCTACCATTGACGTTGACATTTATTAGCTCCATGATTTCCCGTAAATCAATTAAAAATTCAAACCTGAAAATTGATTTTTTCTGCTAAAATTTCTAACCACCAGTCCTGGAGAACATTGAGCAAATGATACCTATACGTAAAACTCTCTCAACATCTGATATTCAACTTTCTTACCTAGAATGGAATCAAGGTCAAGAACCATTAATATTGTTACATGGTATGGCTGATCATGCTTTAGTTTGGTCAAGTTTGGGAGACTATTTAAAATCAGATTACCATATAGTCGCGCCGGATATGCGTGGTCATGGTGAGAGCAGCAAGCCAGAAAAAGATTACACCTTTAAAAGTGCAATTTCCGATTTAGAGGCATTAATGGATAAACTGGGGTGGCCTGCGGCTCATATTGTCAGCCATTCCTGGACAGGAAAATTAGCCGCCATTTGGGCTAGAGAAAACCCAGCCAGATTAAAAAGTATCACATTAGTAGACCCCATTTTTATTTGGAAAATGCCCAGTTTTCTGAAAATCATATTTCCCCTTTTATACCGTGTTTTACCCTTCCTCAAAAGCATGGGCCCCTTTACCAGTTACGAAGCAGCCGAACAAACAATTAAACAACTCAGTCAATATCAAAATTGGAGTTCTTTGCAACAGCAAGTTTTTCAATCTGCAATTACACAAAAACCCGACGGTACTTGGGGTAGTAAATTTACTATAGCAGCCCGTGATGGCATTTTTGATGCAGTCATGGAAGTACCAGGTTTTATTCACCCAGTTGACACACCTGCCCTCTTTATACAACCAGAAAAAGGTGTCAACCGCCAAAATTGGCAAATTCAACCTTACAAAACCAACCTCAAAAATTTACTTATTCGTCAAGTCCCCGGAAATCATTGGCCATTCTTAACTAACCCAACAGAATTTAATCAAACAGTTGCCAGTTTTTTAGCAGCACAAAAATGAGATAATTACAGATAATTCGCAATGTCTCATTACCCATTACCAATTACCCATTACCCATTACCAATTACCAATTACCAATTACTTATTATGAGTCTTTGTATTAATCCAGTTTGTCCTCAACCCAACCACCCAGATAATGACGAAAACCGCTTTTGTCAAAGTTGTGGTTCTCAATTAGAATTAATCGGACGTTATCGAGTTTTACGTTTATTAAGTGACCAAACTGGATTTGGTAAAATTTACGAAGCTTATCAACAAGATAGGCCAAAAATTCTCAAAGTCCTCAAACAAGAATTAACTAATGATCCTAAAGCAGTCTCATTATTTCAACAAGAATTTAATGTATTAAAACAATTAAATCATCCTGGTATTCCCGCAGCAGAAGATTACTTTCCCTATCAAACCAGAAATAATCTTATACTCCATTGTCTGATTATGGAAAAAATTGCCGGACCTAATTTAGAAGAGTGGTTAAAGCAACAACAAAACCGCCCCATTTCTCAAGTTCAAGCCATAGCCTGGTTAAAACAATTATTAGAAATAATAGCGTTAGTACATAATCAACAATATCTCCATAGAGATATTAAACCATCAAATATCATGATTCGTCCTGATGGACAATTAGTATTAATTGACTTTGGTACAGCTAGAGAAATTACCAAAACCTATTTAGCTAGTGGGGGAATGACAGCAATTTCATCATCAGGTTATAGCCCTTTAGAACAAATGCGTGGACAAGCCATACCCCCATCAGATTTTTTTGCATTAGGACGGACATTTGTATTTTTATTAACGGGATATCAACCTGGAGAATTATATGATCCTAACTTAGATATTTTAAAATGGCGACATCATGCAAATCACATTTCTCCATTATTATTAGATTTGATTGATTGGTTAATGTCCACCCAAGTAAATCAACGCCCTAGGAATACTCAAGAAATTTATCAAAGATTAGCAGAAATTGAGGATCAACTCTCACAAAATACATCTGCAACCGTGAATATTAGCCGAACAGAAAAAACAGCCATAATTAATCAAACAACTACTAATAATACTCTTATTCCCCCACAAGAACCACCGGAAAAATTACCATTATTGTCCTGGTTTACAGCTTTAGTAGTTTCCTTATTACTACTGTGGTGGGTAGCCTTAGGATTTAAAGACAATAAATTTGTAGCCTTACCTGCTGACTATGGACAAGCACCAGTTAAAAAAGGCAAAGTTGATTATTTTCCCTATGAAGAAGGGAAAGATAGTCAAGGGAGAGTTGCCGAGTTTAATATTGCGGTTTTATCAGTAGAATATAAATGGCAATTAGGCAGCACCTACCAAATTAAATATAATAATCAAACTATGACAATTGATTCCTTAAAATCTAATTTAGAACAGGAAGGAATCCAGACAATTATGGAAAATCCCAGCGAGATTATTTCCGTGGGAACAGCCTCCTGTGAAGGTAATATTATCGCAGAACAAAGTCGCGCCTTAGAACGTTCTCAACAAATTCAATTATTAGTAAAAAAGATATTTAGTAATATACCCAGTATTAAAGGTTATCGCTTATTAAATTTGGGACAATTTCAGAGAAAAGACTGTCAAGCTAACCAAGACTCAACAGCCTATCAACGCAGTATTATTATTATTGGGGTGAAAAAACAAGCGGAAGGTGTAATATTAGATGAAGCCTTAAGAGATAGATTAGAGAAAAAACCATTTGCTGATTTTAAATTAGAAGATTATTCTCTAGGTTCACCAGATAAATTTAAAACCATACCCAGTAATTTAGGTGACAGATGATAGGTGATAGGTGATAGGTGATAGGTGATAGTTGATAGGTGAGTAGGGTGTGTTAGCGACAGCGTAACGCACCATAATATATTTAATTGTATAGTGAGTAGGGTGTGTTAGCGACAGCGTAACGCACCATAATATATTTAATTGTATAGTATAGATATAATAACGAAATATGAACGAATAAACCTCAAACCCTGATCAACCAAAAGCCAGGTAGGGTGTGTTAGCTTTATTCGTAACGCACCATCTTATATATTATATATAATTAAATATATACTAACATAAATATGAACCAATAAACCTCAAACCTTGATAAACCAAGACCGTATTAAGCCCCCATACCAGAATAGCGTTTTAAACCCTTACGCCATAAAAAACGATTAGCACCCAAAAATACAAGAAACCAACCAATAATTGACAAAAATCCCCTGGTTAAATTTACAGGTAGTCCCACCAAAATACTGGCTGGGAAATTAATCATGTAGGGAAAAGGTGTTAACATAACTATGTTTCTGATATTTTCGGGAAAGACATCTAAAGGTGCTATTAAACCCGATAAAAATAGAAAAAACAACATCCATAAATTTTCTAAAGCTGCTGCTCTTTCGGTCCAAAATGCAACCATAGCAACGGTATATTGAATGATAAATCTTAAAGCAAAAGCCATAATTGCTGCTAAGATAAATAAGCATAAATTACCTATATCAGGAAACCAAAAGGCTTGGGGATAGAGAACAAAAAAGAATGTGGATAAAAGTAATACAAAAGGCATACGAGCGACTCTTTCACCTAAATGATTACTAATATGATGCCAAATTGGATCTAAAGGCTGTAATAATCTTAGAGAAAGTTTACCTTCTAATATTTCTTTTTCAAAGTCATAAATTACCCAAACTACACTAATTTGTTTAGTCAGGAAAACAGCGAAGAAATACCGAGCAAAATCCACAGGTTGAAAACCAAATTTACCACTTTCGGCTGCTTGTACCCAAACACCCATCATAATCATTGGTAGAGAACCTGCTAGAACCCATAGGATTAATTCTGAGCGATATTCCAGCATATAAGCATAGTAAACTGACAGTAAAGTTAAGGCTTTTTTAATCGCTTTTTTCATAGGTGACAGGGGACAGGGGACAGAGAACAGGTGACAGGGGACAGGGGACAGGTGATAGGTTACAGGGAACAGGGAACAGGGAACAGGGAACAGGGGACAGGTGACAGGGGACAGGTGATAGGGGACAGGTGACAGGGGACAGGTGACAGAGGACAGGGGACAGGTGACAGGAGAGAGGGGAGAGGGGACAGGTTACAGTTCCCTCCCTTTGGTAAGGGGAGGGTTAGGGTGGGGTTTTATCAAATAAATCCTTTTTGAAAAACTCGGCCAATTACCTCTTCTACTGGTGGTTCTGTAACTGTTAAATCTACCACTGCTAAATCAGCTAAAATCCGGGATACAGTCTGAGTTAATGCTTCTTGTTGAACAATAAATCTTACTGCTCTTTCTTCGACCATTTGTACATCACCATAGGACATAAGTTGTGCTAATGGTAATACTTGAGCTAATTCGACATAAATTTCTCGATAAGGAGCAAAACTTTCTAATAATCCCTCTAAACTACCATCATACATTAATTTTCCTTCGTGAATTAATAATACTCGTGGACACAAAGCTGTAATATCAGCCATATAATGACTGGTTAATAATACAGTTGCTTGATAAAGTTGATTATATTCCTTTAAAAAGTGACGGACTCCTACCTGAGCATTAACATCTAACCCTAAAGTGGGTTCGTCTAAAAATAAGATTTGGGGACGGTGTAAAAGTGCGGCTAATATTTCGGCTTTCATTCTTTCCCCTAATGATAATTTTCGCACTGGTTGAGTTAGTTTACCTTCTAAACCCAACATTTCTGTTAATTCCCCAACGCGACGCTGAAATTCTTTATCAGAAATATTATAAACTGCGGCGTTAATTTTCAGAGAATCTAAAGCGGGTAAATCCCAGATTAATTGCTGTTTTTGTCCCATGACTAAGGTGATTTTTTGGAGAAATGTTTCCTGACGACGAAAGGGAACAAAACCACCGACCTTAACTAGACCACTAGAAGGATGAATTAATCCTGTTAGCATTTTTAAAGTCGTAGTTTTCCCCGCACCATTGGAACCTAAAAAACCGACAATTTCCCCAGGTTCAATAGTAAAGGAAACATCTTGAACGGCTTTAATTAAACGATAATTACGACGAAAAAAGTGGGTAATTGTTCCTCTTATTCCTGGATTTTTAATTGCTACTGGATAGGATTTATTCAGATTTTCTGCAACAATAATTGACATAGGGGAATAGGGAATAGGGAATAGGGAATAATATTAATTATTGCATATCATTGGCGAATAAACTAGCTGATCCTGATTTTCCCGTGACAAATAATGATTTAGTCGTAGTTGTTGGGTTGAGTTTCATCCTGTAAATCCTCAAATCCTGGTTATCCTGATTCAAGACAAGAAAACCCAAACCAAAACCGAAAACTTAAAAATCACATCCTGTAAATCCTTAAATCCTGGTTATCCTGATTCAAGACAAGAAAACCCAAACCAAAACCGAAAACTTAAAAATCACATCCTGTAAATCCTCAAATCCTGGTTATCCTGATTCAAGACAAGAAAAC